>JBIIND010000259.1:0-3382 GCA_044337665.1 Cyanobium sp. | reverse complement strand
GGTGCGGCGCCGGTAGCCCATCACACCCATGATCGCCACGACGATCAATGGATTGCCCACCAGCACAAAGATCGACAGCACAACAGCGGGCCAGAGTTGCAATCCGGCTGCTGAGAGATTCAGGCCCGAGCCCAGATCAATGAAGAAGAACAGCAGCAGAAAATCCCGGAGGCCGGTGAGGCGGGAAGCGATCGCTTCCCGGTAAGCGGTGGAGGCGATCGACACGCCGCCAAGGAAGGCGCCCACCTCCTTGCTGAACCCCACACCATCGGCCAGGGCCGCCAACCCCACCGCCCAGGCCACGGCAAACAGCACCAGCAGTTCCTGGTTCTGAGCCAAGCGGCCTAGCAGAGGCGGCATCACCCAGCGCATCGTGGCGACGGTGCCCAGCACAAACGCCGCCCCCACCAGCAGCAGCCGGATTGTCTGAGCAACAAAGCCACCGCCTCCTGCTTCAGGGTTGAAGGAGGTCAGCAGGATCATCGCCAGGATCACAGCGATGTCTTGCACCACCAGAAACCCCACGGCGATGCGACCGTGCAGTGAATCGATCTCCCGTTTATCGGAGAGCAGCTTCACGATGATGATCGTGCTGGAGAAGGTGAGGCAAACGGCGATGTAGATCGCTTTCACCGGTGCAAAACCAAGCCCAAGGCTCAGCAGAAAGCCGAACAGTGCGGTGAACACGATCTGCCCCAGGCCGGTGGCCAGCGCCACCGGCCCCACGGAGCGGATCAGCCCCACATCGAGCTTGAGGCCCACAACAAACAGCAGCACGGCGATGCCGATGCTGGAGAGCAGCTTGATCTCACTGCCACCGGAGGCCCAGCCGAGCACCGCGGGTCCCGCCACGATGCCAGTGACGATGTAGCTGATGATCAGCGGCTGGCGCAGCTTCAGGGCCAGCACACCGATCACCCCGGCAATCACCAGGATGGCGGCCAGCTCGTGAAACACCGTGCTGAAGGTCATGCGTGCCGCCGAAGCTGCGGTCATGGTGAAAGGGACTCGCCCCCGGCTGGCGGTTTCCGCAAGGAAGTGATGCGCCCGGCGGACTGCAGCGGGCGCTTGTCTGAGCCAACCTCAGACGGCCTGTGCCGGCAGAGCGCATGTGGATCAACCTGGCGATGCTCCTGGCCGGCGTGCTGCTGCTGCTGGGCATCGCCTCCAGCAAGTTCTCCGCCCGGCTCGGCGTGCCCGTGCTGGTGCTGTTCCTGTCGGTGGGGATGCTGGCCGGCTCGGAGGGCCTCGGGCGCATCCCCTTTGAGAACTACGGCCTGGCCAACAGCATCGGCAGCGTCGCCCTCGCCCTGATCCTCTTCGACGGCGGCCTGCGCACCTCGATCGCCTCGGTGCAGCGGGTGTGGAAGCCTGCCCTGGCCCTCTCCACCGTGGGGGTTCTGCTCACCTCCCTGATCACGGGGTTGGCTGCTGCCTGGGTGCTGCAGCTGCCGCTGCTGCAGGGGCTGCTGGTGGGCAGCATCGTCGGCTCCACCGATGCGGCGGCGGTGTTTTCGGTGCTGCGCAGCAGCGGCCTCAAGCTTCCCGAGCGACTCACCTCCACCCTCGAGGTGGAGAGCGGTTCCAACGATCCGATGGCGATCTTCCTCACCCTCGGCCTGATCGGCGTGATCACCGGCACGGCGGATTCGCCCCAGGCGCTGCTGTGGTTGTTTGTGGGTCAGTTCGGCGTGGGCACCCTGGCCGGACTGCTCACCGGGCGGCTGGCCACCTCGGCCATCAACCGTATCAACCTCGACTACCCGGGCCTCTACCCCCTGCTGGCCCTCGCCTTTGGCCTGGTGGCCTTCGGGCTGGCGGCGGTGTTGGGAGGCAGCGGTTTCCTGGCCGTCTATATCGCCGGGATCGTGCTTGGCAGCAGCTCGATCGTGTTCCGGCGCGGCATCTTCTCCTTCCACGACGCCACCGCCTGGTTGGGGCAGATCGTGCTGTTTGTGATGCTGGGACTGCTCAGCTTTCCCAGTCGCCTGCTGGCGGTGGCCTGGGAAGGGCTGCTGATCGCCCTGGTGCTGATCCTGGTGGCCCGGCCCCTGGCCGTGTTGGCTTCGGCGCTGCCGTTCCAGTTCCGCCGCCGCGAGCTCACCTTTCTCTCCTGGGTCGGCCTCAAAGGGGCGGTGCCGATCACTCTGGCCACCTTCCCGCTGTTGGCGGGGGTGCCCAAGAGCGGGCAGATCTTCAACGCGGTGTTCTTCGTGGTGTTGATCTCGGCGATCACCCAGGGCTGGTCGCTGCCGCTGGTGGCCCGTTGGCTGCACATCGGCAGGCCCGCCGATCCCACCCCGGCCCTGTCGGTGGAGATCAACGCCCTGCGCCAGGTCGATGGCGAGATCCTCGATTACACCGTGAAGGCGCGCACCCACGTGGCCGGCCAGAGGCTGCGTGATCTGGCCCTGCCCGATGGTGTCGTTGTCTCCTTGATCGTGCGTGGCCGCGAAGTGGTGATGCCCCGTGGCACAACGGTGCTGATGCCGGGTGATCACGTGTTCGTGGCGATGCGGATGAATCTGGAGCCGTTGATCAATCGGCTGTTCGAGCCCGACCCTGAGCCGCCCGAGCTACCGGCGGATCTTTCCCTCAGCTTCCATGCCGCCACCACCGTGGAGCAGTTGCTCGGCTTCTACGGATTGCCCCTTCCGAAAGACCTGGTGGGCCCCGCAGCTGCAGAGAGCCTGGGCTCCCTGTTGGCAGAGAGCACGTCGCGTGACGGGTTAAGCATCGGTGCCCTGCGGATCAAGGCTGGAGCTGATCCGGAGCACTTCACGGTGAGCTGCACAGACCAGCCGGCTTGAGCCTCACCGCTGCAGCAGCCAGCGCAGCAGGGACAGGCCGATGATCAGCCCGATGCCGGTGTTCCAGAGCCAGGAGGGGCGCTCGGCCAACCGCTGCAGCCAGGCCGGCAGCTGATCGCGCCACTGCTCCAGTGCCAGCACCGCCAGCAGAAGGACCAGAAGGGGAATGGCGATGGCCAGCACGAGTTCGCGGAACATCGGCACCTCCTCACTGCCTGAACCGTATTCAGCCCAAGGGATCACGACAGCCAGCGATTCGGACCCGTGCTAGTACATGTGTACGCATCTGGAGCGGCTCATGGGCGTCCCTCTCCCCCGGCCTGCGGCCCTGGCGGCGCAGCTCGAAACCCCGATCGAGGAGTGGCCCTACCTCGATGAGGGCACCATGCAGAAGACCCGCAGCCGCAAGGTCTGCATGACCTGCCACTGGTTCCGACACCACGCGGGGGTGAACTGCATCCCGGTGCTCACCTGCCAGCTGCACCAGGGCTTGATCGCCCATGGCGAGCACCTCACCAGCCGCTGCCAAGGCTGGACCGACGACCAGGTCCGCCAGAAGGGCTGGGCGCCGG
>JBIIND010000258.1:0-3387 GCA_044337665.1 Cyanobium sp. | reverse complement strand
GGGCAAAATTGCTGAACTGCATGTTGTTCAGCGTGATGCTGCACGAAGCCAGGGTACCGAACGTGCAAGTGGCTGCGTTCGCATCCCCGCTGTGCAGGGTCAGGCCGATCACGGAGCTGAGGGCAAGACCGCTCAGAATCCCGGAGGTCTTGGAAGTGGCGAGCCGCATGGGGGCAAAATACGTTCAATAACATCTTAGCACCGCGAAGCTGAAGTGGGATTCAGGCAGGTGAAATCTTTCTTTCCTGACAGAGCCGGGCCGCGCTGCGCCTGTCCCCTGACCCGCTCAGCTGGCCGCCTGGCTGAGGGCCAGGTCGCTCCCCAGCAGCTCGGCCATCGCCTTCTGCTGCGGCGAAGGGGAAAGCACGTCCTGACGGCGGGCATCGGTGATCAGCCAGTCGAGGGCGGCCTCCTGCAGGTCGAAGTGGTCGCCGTTGCGATCCACGCAGTAGCGGCCGTAGACCAGCTTCTCCACCAGGCGCACGCCGGGTCCAATGCGCGAGTAATCGAAAATGATCGAGTTGTCAATCGTGGCGCCGGCGCAGATGTGGCAGCTCGGCCCGATCATCGCCGGCCCGATGATCGTGGCCCCATCCTCAATGCGACTCATGCCGCCCACGTAGATGGGCCCCTGGACCGTGATCCGATCCCAGTTGGCGGCCACGTTCAGTCCGGCATAAATGCCGGGCCGCACCTCGCGTCCGGGGATCTGCACCTGGCGCACATCGCCCTGCAGCACGCTGCGGATCGCCTGCCAGTAGTCCGGCACCTTGCCGATGTCCACCCATTCGAACTCCATCGGCAGGGCGTAGAAGGGAGCACCCGCCTCCACGAGCCGCGGGAAAAGGTCGGAGCCGATGTCGAACGGTTCGCCGCTGGGGATGAAGTCGAGCACCTCGGGCTCGAAGATGTAGATGCCGGTGTTGATCATGTCGCTGGCGGCCTCGTCCACCGCCGGCTTCTCCTGGAAGGAGAGCACCCGGCCCTCCGGGTCGGTGACCACCACGCCGTAGCTGCTCACCTCATCGCGCGGCACGCGGCGGGCGATCAGGCTGGCCATCGCGCCCTTCTGCTTGTGACGCCGCACCGCCTCGGTGAGGTCGAGGTCGATCAGGGCGTCGCCGCAGAGCACCACAAAGGTGTCGTCGAAGAAGGGCTGGAAATCCTGGATGCGCTTGAGGCCTCCCGCCGAGCCGAGGGCTTCGCCGATCAGCTCGCCATCTTCAATGCGGCCCTCGAAGCTATAGGCAATCTGCACCCCGAAGCGCTGGCCGTCGCGGAAATAGTTCTCGATCTCCTCCGCCAGGTGCGACACATTGACCATGATCTCGTCGAAGCCGTGCTCCTTGAGCAGCTCCAGCAGAAACTCCATCACCGGCTTCTGCAGGATCGGGATCATCGGCTTGGGGGTGGTGTGCGTGATCGGACGCACCCGGGTTCCCTTGCCAGCCGCCAGGATCATCGCCTTCATCGGCGGGGTCTTCTGCAACTCATGGGCGGAAGCCTAGGCGGTTCCCTCAGGCGGCCAGAAGCGGGCGAGCCGCCCCGGAAGCTGACCCCTGGCCCGGTTCGCCGCTTCGGGCTGCCCCGGCCAGCAGCGGCAGCTGGGCCGCTTCCCCCTTCTCCAGCAACCGCCGCAGGCGCAGCGGGCTGAACAGACCGCCGCTCTGCTCCAGCTCCAGCCGCCCCTGGGCGGAGAGGAACAGCAGCGCCCAGAACACGCCCACCCGGTCGCGATCGAGGTCGTCCCCGGCACCCCGCCGATCCACCTCTTCCCCCCAGGCCGTCACCAGTTGCTCAAAGTCCACCCAGGCCGTCGGCGCCGTCACCTCCCAGTCCTGCAGAAAGCGACTGAGGGCGGCGGTGGTTTCGGGCAGCTTCTCCCGATGGGCCAGGGCCGCCACCTGGGCGATGGCGGCGCGGTCGCTGTAGCGCTTCGCGCGCTGGCGGGGCCGCCCCTGACCCTCCTGCTGCTCCAGCCGTTCGGCGATGTCCTCCAGCTGGCGGATCAGCTCCCCCAGGGTCACCGGTCGCTGCAGGGGGGGCGGGGCCACCGGCCGGCGCTGCAGATGGCGTTCCGGCCGTCGCGGCAGTGCCAGGGGCCACCCCCCTTCCCCCCAGTCCAGGCCCCCGTCGTCTGCCGCCAGGGCCTCCTCCAGCACCGGTTCGGGGGGAAAGGTGGCCGCCTCCAGCAGCTCCGCCTTGAGGCCCACCAGCACCGAGGCGGCCAGGAAGGCCTCACTGGTCTGGGCCAGCTCATGCTCGTAACTGCCGCCGCTGCCCTGCAGGGCATGGGCCTCGACCAGCCGGGGCATGGGCAGCCGTTGGCGCAGCTGGTCGAGGAAGCCGTCGATGACGGCAATCACATCCACGTCCCACGGATCGATCTCGCCCCGCTCGGCCGCATCCTGGAGGAGCCGGATGGCCAGCCTGGCGCCCGCATCAGCCACGTGGGATCAATCCGCTCCGCTGTCCGAAGGAAACTCCGGTGGGCACAAACTACCGGCAGCATCCCGGCCGGGCCAGGGGGGTCACTCCACCGTCACCGAGAGCGCGTCGGTGCTGGCGGCGCCGGAGGTCTGGCCCGAGGCGGGCAGCAGGCCGAGCTGGGCATCGAGGCTGGCGCGGGTGCGCTGCAGGTCGTTCTCCAGATCGCGGATCCGCACCTGCTGGGCTTCGAGATCCTCCTGGCTCTGCAGGCCCTCCACCTTCTTCACCACCCCGCTCCACACGGCGTAGATCCAGGCGGCCGTGGCCCCGAGACCCCCCACCAGCAGCAGCAGCACCGCCAGGGGCAGGCAAACGCTGACCCCGGGCAGGAAGCGCACGGTGGTGGCGCTGGTGTTCTCCAGGGTGAACATCACCATGGCCAGCGCGAAGCTGAAAATCAGCAGGAAGTTGAACTGCCGCATCGTCGGCGCGGGAGGGGATCAGGAGGGTAGCCGCGGCGCCTGGAGTTGGGCCAGGCCCGCCAGGGCGGCCACCGGCCGGCGCATCAGGGCCGCCGCCGGCGGATCGTTCACCCGGGCAAGCCCGGCGCTCTCCCGGCTCACCAGGGTCTCGATCGAGGCTCGGTAGGTGTCGGTGATCAGGCGCGGATAGAGGCCGATGCCGATGATCGGCACCAGCAGACAGGAGATCACGTAGATCTCCCGGGGCTCCGCATCCACCAGGTGGGTGTGGGCCGCCAGCTCGGTGTTCTCCTTGCCGAAGAAGATCTCCCGCAGCATCGACAGCAGATAGATGGGGGTGAGGATCACCCCGACCGCCGCCAGCACGCAGATCACCACCCGGAAACTCAGGGAGTAGGACTCGCTGGTGGCGAAGCCCACGAACACCATCAGTTCGGAGACGAAGCCGCTCATGCCGGGCAGGGCGAGCGAGGCC
>JBIIND010000257.1:0-3408 GCA_044337665.1 Cyanobium sp. | reverse complement strand
CCGGAGAGGATGAAACGCACAGCCAGCTGGCGATCCGAGTGCTCTACGGCAGCGACTTCCAGGCGGGCTTCATCAAGTGGATCCTGCCGCTGCTGATCGTGATGGGCATCGTGCTGCTGGCTCCGAGCCTGGAGAGCTCGCTCGGGGACCTGCGGCTGGCGATTCCCTCCACCGCCCTGCTCACCCTGGTGTTCCTGCAGCAGACCTACCGCGCCGAACTGCCCGCCACCCCCTATCCCACCTTCCTTGATCAGCTCTACGCCGCCTCCTACCTGGTGGCGGTGGGGCTGTTCGTGCTGTTCCTCTGGAGCTCCAACCAGTTCGAGGCCACGCCGGAGGAGCAGCGGTCGGCCATGCGACGGCGCATCAATCGCATCGACGCGCTCTGCCAGTGGGGCGCCCTGCTCGGTCTGATGGTCTGGGCGGGGCTGGCCTGGATCCTCTGAACGGATCCCCCCATCCCCAACGCCTCCCGGCCCGCCGTCGCTCCGTAGGATCCGGCCAACGCCTCCCCTCCCCATGGAGCTGACCTACCGACCGCGCCGACTGCGGCGGACCCCCGCCCTGCGGGCCCTGGTGCGCGAAACCCAGCTGGCCCCCACCGATTTCATCTATCCCCTGTTCGTGCACGAAGGGGCCAGCAACGAGCCGATCGGCTCCATGCCGGGGGCCAACCGCTGGAGCCTGGAGGGGCTGGTGGAGGAGGTGGGCCGGGCCTGGGATCTGGGCATCCGCTGCGTGGTGCTCTTCCCGAAGGTGGCCGATGGCCTCAAGAGCGAGGACGGCGCCGAGTGCTTCAACGAGCACGGCCTGATCCCTCGCGCCATCCGCCGCCTCAAGGAGATGCATCCGCAGATGGCGATCATGACCGACGTGGCCCTTGATCCCTACTCCTGCGACGGCCACGACGGCATCGTTTCCGACGACGGTGAGGTGCTCAACGACGAGACGGTGGAGATTCTCTGCCGCCAGGCGGTGGCCCAGGCCCGGGCCGGCGCCGATCTGATCGGCCCCAGCGACATGATGGATGGCCGCGTCGGCGCGATCCGCGAGGCGCTCGATGAGGACGGCTACGAACACGTGGGCATCATCAGCTACACGGCCAAGTACGCCTCCGCCTACTACGGCCCCTTCCGCGACGCCCTCGATTCCGCGCCCCGCGCCGCCGCCGGCAAGCCGATCCCCAAGGACAAAAGCACCTACCAGATGGATCCGGCCAATGGCCGCGAGGCCATCCTGGAGGCCCAGCTCGATGAGGGTGAAGGGGCCGACATCCTGATGGTGAAGCCAGGCCTGGCCTACCTCGACATCATCTATCGGTTGCGCCAGGAAAGCGAGCAGCCGATCGCCGCCTACAACGTGAGCGGCGAGTACGCGATGGTGAAGGCTGCGGCCGAACGGGGCTGGATCGACGAACGGGCGGTGGTGTTGGAAACCCTGCTCAGCTTCAAGCGCTCCGGTGCCGATCTGATCCTCACCTATCACGCCTGCGACGCGGCGGCCTGGCTGCGGCAGGGGTGATGGGGCTCTGCCATGAAGCTGGGCTCACTAAACAGAGGACAGAGACTGGAATATTAAAAGGACAATTATTTTGCGTAGATTCATTAGGCGAATGCAAAACAAACTTTTCTTAAATCTATTGGGAGTTGTTTGGTTCGTAGTAGAGATGGTGGCCGGATTACTCCAGAGTGCCGGAGCCGGAGCTTGAACTGGAGCCGGAGCCGGAGCTGGAGCTGGAGCTGGAGCTAGAGCGCCTCCTTTTTCGCAACCGCCGCTGCTTGGCGGGAGGTTTCAGAAGGGTTGCCAGGGTTTTCCGGGGGGAGCGCAGATCCAGCTTGCCTAGATGCAGGTTGCGTAGGTATTGCCTTGGTCGGAGTAGGGGCCTCAGGGAACGGGCCAGGCTCACCAGAGTTTCTTCAAAGCTATCCATCAGCACGGGATCTGTGGAATTGCGCTGGGCGAAGGCGGCAAAGCCGAAAGCCAGCAGGAGGCAGGCAATGGCAGAGCGCAATATCTCCGTGCCGCGGATTTGCCAATTTGTAGATCGATCATATTTCAAGCGACGTTCTGCGATCTGCATGGAGACCTGGTCGAAAACGGTGGTCATTCGCGCCTTCAGTTCGGGAAGGGGTAGGGCCAGGTCCGCAGCGGCAAGCTTCGGCGCATTGATTTTCGCCAATCGCGACTGCAGATCGGCCATGCTGGTGGCCTGGGTCGCGGCTTTGCGGTAGGAGGCGAGCTGACTTTCGGCGGTGTCGAGGGCGCGTAGCTTCTCCGTGTTTTTGGTATGTTGTAAAATGCCGGTGTAAAAATTTAGGGGAATTAGCAAAATGAAGCCGATCGCCGCCACGCCGGCAAGTCGGCAGAAGAGTTGGCGGCGAGACTTCAGAAAGTGATCGTTTTCATAGAACAAACTGCCAACCACCAAGGTGAGAAGGGCGAGCAGGGGAAAGCTCGAACCATTAATCAAGTTGACGGTGACCTTGCTGATCCAAAGGTAATCAAAGAGTTTTACCGGAATGGCGACACTAACCACTTGAAGGACATAGAGCCCGACGAACACCAAGGCGATGCGACTGAGACTACGGGCGTACATTTGCAAGAAATGGTAAAAGAAAAAGCTCTGTGTTCGCAGGGCTTGTGGGAAAATTAAAACCAGGAATGAATGCTTCTTCGTTCAAGTTAATTGGTCATTTGCAATAAAATTCTCCTCAAAAATTGACAGAGCCGCGGCGCCTCACGGGTCGATGGGTGGACACTCTGGCGGCTGGCGCCATGGAAATGGATTCGGCTCCGGGTGGGATTCGACTGCGTTCGGCCAAACCTTTTCTGTTGGCGCCATTCGCGGCTGTTGTGCCCGCTGCGGGAGAATGGAAACAGTGATCCCTTCCGCCATGGCGCCGGCCGCCGTCCCCGCCGTCCCCGCCGTCCCCGCCGTCCACCGACTCGGCCACGTGGCTCTCCGCGTGAGCGATATGGAGCGGGCCAAGGCCTTCTACACCGCCCTCGGGCTGCGCCTCACCTGGGACGCCGCCGACTGGGCTTACCTGCAGTCGCCGGTCACTGGGGACGGGGTTGCCCTGCTCAGCCCTGCCTACCGGGCGGCCGGTCCCCACTTCGCCTTCCACCTGGAGGATCGTGCCGCCGTCGATGCGGTGCACGACCAGCTCGCGGCCTGCGGCCATCCCGTCGGCGAGGTGCACGACCATCGCGATGGCACCGCCTCCTTCTATCTGCAGGATCCGGAAGGCAACTGGCTGGAGGTGCTCTACGAGCCCCCCTCCGGCATCCCCTCCAACACCGGCGCCGCCGCGATCCCCGCGCCGCCCGTGGCCAGCGTCGGTGGCCACGGGTGAGGCCAGAGAGTCTGGAAATCAAAGGGCGTCCAGCGGCCCCCGCCATCGCCGC
>JBIIND010000256.1:0-3417 GCA_044337665.1 Cyanobium sp. | reverse complement strand
GGCGACCGTGCGCGTGGATGCCTTCCCCGACCGCCGCTTTGCCGCCGTCGTCCGCCAGATCGCCCCCCGGGCGGTGAAGGTCAACAACGTCACCTCCTTCGAGGTGAAGCTGGCGCTCATCGACCCGCCGCCCGAGCTGCGCATCGGCATGACCGCCGACGTGGACTTCCAGACCGGTCGCCTGGCGCCCCAGACCGTGGTGCCGACGGTGGCGATCGTCACGGAGGAGGGCAAGCCCGGGGTGTTGCTGGTGGGGAAGGAGCGCCAGCCCCGCTTCCAGCCCGTGGAGCTCGGGGCCAGCAGCGGTCGGGACACCCAGGTGCTCTCGGGCCTGGAGAGCGGTACCCGCGTGTTCATCGACCTGCCGCCTTGGGCGAAGAAGCGCCGCTGAAGCCCCGGGGCCGCTCAGGCGGGGGGGCGGGAGGCCAGGAAGCGGCGCGCCGCCGCCACAATCCGCTCGCTGGCGTAGCCGTCGCCGAAGGGGTTATGGGCGCGGGCCATGGCCTCGTAGGCCCCCTCATGCTCCAGCAGGTTGCTGGTTTCGGTGAGGATCGTCTCATGGTGGGTGCCGATCAGCCGGGCGGTGCCGGCATCCACCGCCTCGGGCCGCTCCGTCGTGCGGCGCAGCACGAGCACAGGCTTGCCAAGCGCCGGGGCCTCCTCCTGCAGACCCCCGGAATCGGTGAGCAGCAGGGTGCAGCCGCGCATCGCCGCCACCAGCTGGTCGTAGTCGAGGGGCTCGGTGAGAAAGGCGCGCGGGTGGTCGCCCAGCAGCGCCTGCAGGGGCTCGCGAACCGTGGGGTTGCGGTGCAGCGGCAGCAGCAGGGCGGTGTCGGGGAAGCGCTCCAGCACCGCCAGGAAGCCGCGTCCGATCTCCAGCAGGCGCTCCCCCCAGTTTTCGCGGCGGTGCACGGTGGCCAGCAGCACCCGTTGCCGCTGCCAGTCGAGGCCGTCGATCTCCAGCTGGGGTGTGGTCTCCGCCATCAGCAGCAGGGCATCGATCACCGTGTTGCCGGTGGTGACCGTCTCGCCGACGACTCCGGAGGCCCGCAGGTTGGCCGCCGATCGCTCGGTGGGGGCGAAGTGCAGCAGGGCCAGTTGGGAGATCAGGCGACGGTTCGCCTCCTCGGGGAAGGGGTCGAAGAGGTTGTCGGTGCGCAGGCCGGCCTCCACGTGGCCCACCGGGATCTGCGCATAGAAGGCGGCCAGGGCGCTGGCGAAGGCGGTGGTGGTATCCCCCTGGACCAGCACCAGATCGGGGCGGTGCTCGCCAAACTCCTGCTGCAGGCCCTGCAGAGCGGCACAGGTCACGTGCGTGAGGGTCTGGTTCGGAGCCATCAGGGCCAGATCGAGATCGGCCTCAAGGCCGAACAGCCGCATCACCTGGGCCACCATCTCCCGGTGCTGACCGGTGAGCACCACGCGGGTGCGGAATTCCGGGTGCTGCTGGAAAGCGCGGATCACCGGCGCCAGCTTGATCGCCTCCGGACGGGTGCCGAGCACGATGCTGATCAGCGGCCTCTCCTCCCTGGGAGCCGGGCCTGGGGTGGGGACGGGATCCGTCAAGGAGGGGGGGCGGACGCCCGGATCCTAGGGATTCCCGGGTCAGATCCCCCGGCCGTCTCGCCCCGGTCGTCTCGCCACGGCCCGTGGCCAGGCCGGAAGCGGATGGGCGATTTCTGGTGGCGCGCTCCGGGGGCCCGATCCAGGGGCGACCCATCCGCCAACCCTGGACCGCAGCAGCCTGGGAACAGTGTAAGGATTACCCACGGCAGATCTGGGGTTGGGTGGTATGGCTGAGTTGCCGGTGGCGACGACTTCCGCCGTCTTCGCGGCGGTCCCACCCCCTCCTCCCCCCACCGACTCCAGCCCTTTGGACGCTCCCGATCCATCCCAAGCCGCCGGCCTGGATGAACGGTCGATGCCCTCCAATCTTCTTGGCATCGTCAAGTTGGCATTCGAGCGCAACTTTTCTGACATCCACCTGGGGGTTGGGGAGCGCCCCCGTTATCGCGACCGCGGCGACATGCTGCGCACCGGCTGGCCGGAAACCGATGCCGACACCTTCCTGGCCTGGCTGCGGGAGATGCTCAATCCCGCTGAGATCGACATTTTTCTGCGCACCAAGGAATACGACGGCAGCCATTCCTTTGGCTTCGTGAGGGTGCGCATCAATTTGCTGGAGTCCCTTCGGGGTCCGGCGATGGTGCTGCGTCTGATTCCCCAGAAGATCGCCACCATCGCCGAACTCAGCCTGCCCGAAGTTCTCCAGGATCTCGCGCAACGTCCGAAGGGGCTCATGCTGGTGACCGGACCCACCGGCTCCGGCAAGACCACCACCCTGGCCGCCATTATCGATTTCATCAATTCCACGATGAAACGCCACATCCTCACCATTGAGGATCCGATCGAATTCGTGCATGAGAGCCGCGAGTCCCTGATCCGGCAACGGGAGGTGCGGCATCACACCAAGGTGTTCAAGACGGCCCTGCGCGCCGCCCTGCGCGAGGATCCCGATGTGATCCTCATCGGCGAGATCCGCGATCAGGAGACCCTTTCCACCGCCATCGAAGCCTCCCAGACCGGCCATCTGGTCCTGGGCACGCTCCACACCAACTCCGCCGTGCGCACGGTCGAGCGGGTGCTCGGCATGTATCCACCCGAGCAGCAGGGGCAGATGCGTCGAGCGGTTGCCGAGGCGCTGCTGGCGGTCGTCTCCCAGGGGCTGGTGAAGACGAACGATGGGCGGCGCTGTGCATTTATTGAGCTCTTCATCAATACGGACGCCTGTCGCGATTACATCGAGCGCGCCGAGCTCGATGAGATCGAAGCCATCATGTCCCGCAGTGCCTTCGACGGCATGCAGACCAGCAATCAGGCCCTGTTGGCCCTGGTGCAATCGGGGCGGATCAGCGAGGAGGAGGCCATGCTCCACACCCTCAAGCCCTCGGAACTGTCCCAGAGGCTGCGGGGCCGCACCTGAGGCCGCGCCCTCAGAAGTGGGTGGAGGCCAGGCGGGCGATCAACAGCACGGTTAAACCCACGGAGAGCCCGAGCATCGCCAGGCGGCCGTTCCAGATCTCCGCCTGGGGCGTGAAACCCCGCCGCCAGGCGTTGAGCTCCTGGGGTGAAACGGGCACCGGGCCCTCCGGGGAATCTGACCCGGCGCCATCGCCCGGGTGGCTCGGATCCGCGTCGTGGGGGGAAGCCGGGGCCATGGGGCGGTGGACCGTGGGCGGATCTTGCCCTGATCGGTCGTCACTCTAACGGCATCAGAAGCAGGCCCCGGCCTCGTAGAGACGCGCCGCCTCCTCCAGGGGAAACCGGGCCGCAACCCCCAGGTCGATCGGGCTGGTGCTCCCGACCGCCAGGCGCTGCAGCGCCGCCCGGCCGATCATCGCGGCGTTGTCGGTGCAC
>JBIIND010000255.1:0-3429 GCA_044337665.1 Cyanobium sp. | reverse complement strand
CCACGGGCGAGGTGCTGGCGGAGAGCCGGCTGGTGAGTGAGTACGGCGGTGCCGTTCGTCTGCGCGACTCCGCCGGTGATTCCCGGGAGGTGCAGATTGTCACCGCCAGCCTCACTCTCAAAGACTGCAAGTTGGTCTGCGAGTCCACCCACTCCGGTGAGATCTGGCACCTGGAGGGCAAGGACGATATCCGCTACCTGCTGAAGACCCAGCCGGGCAGCAAGATCGGCAACGGCGAGGTGATCGCCGAGCTCGCGGACGATCGCTTCCGTACCCAGACCGGCGGCATCGTGCGATTTTCACCGGGCCTGTCCATCAAGAAGGCCCGTTCGGCCAAGCATGGCTATGAGGTGAGCAAGGGGGGCACCCTGTTGTGGATTCCCCAGGAAACCCACGAAATCAACAAGGACATCTCCCTGCTGATGATCGAGGACGGTCAGTGGATCGAAGCGGGCACCGAGGTGGTCAAGGACATCTTCAGCCAGACCGCCGGCATCGTCACCGTCACCCAGAAGAACGACATCCTGCGGGAGATCATTGTGCGCTCCGGCGAGCTCCATCTGATCTCCGACAGCAAGGTGCTCGCCCGTTACGGCGGCGAAGGCCTCATGGTCAACCCCGGCGAGGAGATCGCCCCAGGCCTCACCGCCAAGGCCATGCATCTGGTCGAGGCTGTCGATACGCCGGAGGGCGGCGCCCTGCTGCTCCGTCCGGTGGAGGAATACACCATTCCGGATGAGGCCCACCTGCCCGAACTGGCCGCCATCAAGCAGAACGGTGGTCCCTCCCTGGCCCTCAAGGCCGTCCAGCGCCTCACCTACAAGGATGGCGAGTTGATCAAGAGCGTCGATGGGGTGGAGCTGCTGCGCACCCAGCTGATCCTGGAGACGATCGACACCACGCCGCAGATGACCGTCGATGTGGAGGCGGTCGCCGACAAGCGCGCCAAGGCCACCGACCGGCTCCAGCTCGTGATCCTGGAGACCCTGCTGGTCCGTCGCGATACCCTCTCCGACGCCAGCCACGGGTCCACCCACACCGAACTGGCCGTGCAGGACGGCGACAGTGTCAAACGCAGCGATGTGGTGGCCACCACCCAGATTCTCTGCAAGGAGGATGGGGTGGTGCAGCTGCCCGAATCCACCAGCGGCGAACCGATCCGCCGTCTGATCGTGGAGCGTTCCACGGACACCCGCAGCATCGACCTGGGCTCCGCCACCCCCGCCGTGAGCGTGGGCCAGCGCATCGTCGATGGTGATTCCCTGGCGCCGGGGCTGCCTGCCCCCTGCTGTGGCGAGGTGGAGGAGATCGAGGGAGCCAAGTTGCGTATCCGCCTCGGCCGCCCCTACATGGTCTCGCCCGATTCCGTCCTGCACGTGCGCGACGGCGAATTGGTGCAGCGGGGAGACGGGCTGGCCCTGCTGGTGTTTGAACGGCAGAAGACCGGCGACATCGTGCAGGGTCTGCCCCGGATCGAGGAGCTGCTGGAGGCTCGCCGCCCGCGGGAATCGGCGATTCTCTGCCGCAAGGGCGGCGCGGTGCAGATCAAGCAGGGCGAGGACGACGACTCCCTCACCGTCGCGGTGAGCGAGGCCGATGAGAGCGTCAGCGAATACCCGATCCTGCTGGGTCGCAACGTGATGGTCAGCGATGGCGATCAGGTGAGTGCCGGCGAACTGCTCACCGATGGTCCGATCAACCCCCACGAGTTGCTGGAGTGCTATTTCGACGATCTGCGCAGCCGCAAGCCCACCCTGGAGGCGGCCCAGGAGGCGATCTCCAAACTGCAGTTCACCATGGTGCAGGAGGTGCAGAACGTCTATCGTTCCCAGGGTGTCTCGATTGACGACAAGCACATCGAGGTGATCGTCCGCCAGATGACTAGCAAAGTGCGCATCGAAGATGCCGGCGACACCACCCTGTTGCCGGGTGAACTGATCGAGCTGCGTCAGGTGGAGCAGGTGAATTCCGCCATGGCCATCACCGGTGGCGCGCCCGCCGAGTTCACCCCGGTGCTGCTCGGCATCACCAAGGCCTCCCTCAACACCGACAGCTTCATCTCCGCGGCCTCCTTCCAGGAGACCACCCGGGTGCTCACCGAGGCGGCGATCGAGGGCAAGAGCGACTGGCTGCGCGGTCTCAAGGAGAACGTGATCATCGGCCGCCTGATCCCCGCCGGCACAGGTTTCGGCGGGTTCGAGGAGGAGTTGCGCGCCGAGGCGGGTCCCCATCCCGACATCCTGGAGGAGGAGGCGGCGGGCTTCCGTCGCATGCAGAACCTGCGTCCCGACTACACCGTTGACGAGCTGCCCGCCCCGGCGGTCAGCTCGGCGGCGGTGCTCGACGACCCCTCCGACGAAGACCTGGAGGCCACCCGCAGCCGCCACGGCCTCGAGGCCACCACCAGCACCTTCGCGGCCTTCGCCCGCCCCAATCTGGAGGAGCTGGAGGAGGACCTGATCCCCGACCCCGACGCCCTCGAGGGTCTGCAGGAGGAGGGACTGCTCAGCGATGACTGAAGCCCCCTCCCGCGTCGCCGCCCAGCGCACGGAGCTGGGCACCCCGATCCCCCAGCGGCGTCTTCCCCGCTGGGGTTTCCACGCCCATAACGAGCTTCTGCACGGCCGCATCGCCATGCTCGGTTTCATCGCCCTGCTGGCGGTGGAATGGAAGCTCGGCCACGGCATTCTCATCGGGCCGTGACCCTCGCCAGCCCCCCGCCAGCGTTGGCGCCCGCCGCGCCGCTGCTGGGCCTGGGGCGGGCGGAGCTGGAGGCCTGGGCCCTTTCCCATGGTCAGCCCGCCTTCCGGGGCCGCCAGCTGCATGAGTGGATCTACGAGCGGGGGGTGCGGGAGCCGCAGGCGATCACGGTGCTGCCCAAGACCTGGCGGCAGCAGCTCGACCCCTCCCTGATCGGCCGTCTGTCCCTCCAGCACCGCAGTGACGCCGCCGATGGCACGGTGAAGCTGCTGCTCCGTACGGCGGATGATCTCAGCCTGGAGACGGTGGGGATCCCCGCGGGCGATCGTCTCACCGTCTGCGTGAGCAGCCAGGTGGGCTGCCCGATGGCCTGTCGCTTCTGCGCCACCGGCAAGGGCGGATTGCAGCGCTCCCTGGCGGTGCACGAGATCGTCGACCAGGTGCTGAGCGTGCGGGAGGCGATGGGCCGACGCCCCAGCCATGTGGTGTTCATGGGCATGGGCGAACCACTGCTGAACATCGACGCCGTCCTGGCGGCGATCGATTGCCTCTGCCGAGATCTGGGCATGGCCCAACGGCAGATCACGGTCAGCACCGTGGGGGTGGGTGGCGCGCTGCCGGTCCTGGCGGAGCGGGCCCGGCAGCGGCTGGGGCGGGCCCAGTTCACCCTGGCGGTGAGCCTGCACGCCCCCGACCAGGGCTTGCGCCAGCAGCTGATTCCCACCGCCC
>JBIIND010000417.1:0-3449 GCA_044337665.1 Cyanobium sp. | reverse complement strand
CGTCCTCCCCCAGGTGAAGGGCCGCCCCCACAGCCGCCGCCAGGGCTATGCCATCGGCACGGCGCTGCTCTCAGCCGACCAGCTGCTGGAGGTGCATGCCCAGCTCAAGGCCTCCCTCGATCGCCTCAGCGACCAGGCCCAGAAGCCGCTGCTGCTCACCCTGGAAGACCGGCTTCAGCGCGCCGGCATCCTGGCCAGCGACGGCAGCCCCGGCCGCCGCCACCAGCCCAAGCGTGCCCTCGCCAACCGCTCCTTCACAGCAGAGGTGCCCGGCACCCTGTCCAGCCCCGAGCAGGCGGCCCGGCTCGAGCGGGCGATCCGCGACCGCCGCCGCGTCTGGCTGCGCCACCAGAGCGAGGGCAGCCATTTCCGCGCCTGGCCCGTGCAGCTGCTCTTCCACTCGATCAGCTGGTATCTGGCCTTTGAAACGGCCGAGATCGGCCATTCCCGCGGCCTGATCCGCTGCCTGCGCGTCGATCGGCTGGTGCTGGTCAATGAGGACGGCAATGCCCGCCGCAGCAGCGACGCCGAACACGACGACGCCCTGGCGCGCCTGCAGCGCCTGCTGCATGTGTGCGGTGGCCTGTTCTTTGGCACCTCGCTCGACGACCAGCTGGCGGTGATCCAGCCCAACGGCGGCCGCAGCACCAAGCACCCCTGGGGCCTGCTGCGCTTCTCCTGCACCCCAGCCGTGTTCCAGCTGATCCGCGAGGAACCGCACCGCTTCCCGCCGGAGCACACCACCTACCCAGACGCCAACCCCAGCGGCGACAGCCACCCCCACCCCGTGGAGATCCGCCTGCCCCACTGGACGATCGAGCACGACTGGGACCTGCGCAACTGGCTGTTCCGCTGGGGCGCCGGCATCCGCATCGAGCAGCCCTCCAGCCTGCGCGGCCTGCAGCTGCAGCAGGCCAGGGAGGTGGTGGCGCTCTACGGCAGCAGCGGCCCAGCCAACGAGCAGGGCTTAAAGTAGTGAAAACTACTACAAGCATCCATTGGCTGCCGATCCCGCCGTGGTGAGTGCCTCTGAGGCCAATCGCTCCTTCTCCGCCCTGCTGCGGCAGGTGGCGCAGGGCCGGAGCTTCACGGTGCACTCCCACGGGCGGCCCGTCGCCCAGCTCACACCCGTCAGTCAGGGCCCCAGCACAGCAGCGCGCCGCGCCCTGCTGGCTCGCCTGGCCGCCCAGCCCGCCAGCGGGGAAGCCCGCTCCTGGCAGCGCGACGAGCTCTACGACTGATGCGCGCCGCCCTCGACACCAACCTGTTGGTCTACGCCGAGGGCTTTGGCGATCAGCAGCGGGTGAGCGCCTCCCGGGCACTGCTGGAGCAACTCAGCGATGCCGATCTGGTGGTGCCCCTGCAGTGCCTCGGTGAGCTGTTCCGCGTGCTCACCGGCAAGGCCGGCCGTTCGGCTAACCAAGCCCAGGACGCCGTGCTCGGCTGGATGGATGCGTTTCCGGTGCTGGAGAGCAACGCCGCCGCCTGGCGAGGGGCGATGGACCTCTGCGTGGCGCACCAGCTGGCCAGCTGGTATGCCCTGGTGCTCAATGTGGCCGCCGAGGGCGGTGCCCGGCTGCTGCTCACGGAAGACCTGCACGCCGGCTTCTGCTGGCGGGGTGTGCGGGTCGTGAATCCCCTGGTGAAGCCGGCTGATCCCCTGCTGCTGCAGCTGCTGGGCTGATCAATCGAGCAGCGCATTTAGCAGCCTGCAATCGCCGCTTCCAGCCCGTCGATCACCGCCAGCAGAAACGGCAGATCCAGCGTCTCGATCGTGTCGCTGCTCTGGTGGTAGTGCGGGTTGCGCATGAAGGAGGTGTCGGTCACCATCACCGCGTTGTAGCCCGCATCCCAGAAGGGGCTGTGGTCACTGAGGCGCACATCCGGCAGCTGGCGGCCCTGGAACGGCACCGGCAGCACCTTGGTTTTCACATGGGCGCCCATGGCGCGGCTGAGACCAGGCAGCAGGGCCGCAGCGCCGGTGTTGGCCACCAGGGCGATGAAGTCGCCGCGGCTGCCGTACACCGTCCGCATCGCCCCCACCGGGTAGCGCTGCTCCGCGGCCGTGTAGCCGAGCATCTCCAGGCTGAGCATCAGCTGCAGGCGCTGGCCGCTGGCCTTGAGCTCACCGGCCAGGGCAGCGCTGCCCACCATCCCCCATTCCTCCTGGTCGAACGCCACCAGCCACACCGGCCGCCGCGGCGGGTTGGGGGCCCAGCGGCGGGCCAGCTCCAGCAGCGCCGCCACGCCGCTGGCGTTGTCGTCGGCGCCGGGTGAACCCAGCGGGCCGTCGTAGTGGGCGGCCACCAGCACCGGCGCCAGCTGCGGCCGCTGGCCCGGCAGCCGCAGGATCAGGTTCACCCCCGCATCCGCTCCCGCTCCGAAGGGGTGCTGCTCCACCGGCCCATGGGTCTGCAGCTGCTCCAGCACAAAGCTGCGCACCGCCATCAGGCCCAGCTCATCCCAGCGGGCATGGCGCGGTCGCGCCAGCTGCTCCAGGTCGGCCAGCAGCCTGCCTCTGGCCTCGATCGCCCAACCCTCCATGGCCCGCCACTCCTGCGCAAGCTGCGCTCTCGGGTCTTCAGTCTTTCGCGTTCGCCTGCCTCGGCGAGCCGCCCTGGTGCGAATCACGGCAGCCGGGCCGGCTGCCGCCAGCGCTGATCGCGTCCGTCGTTCGCACTAGTCTGCCCCCTGAGAGCCGTTGCCGAGCAGAAGCTGGGGCCATCCCGACGCGCCGCCAGCCATGTCCGCCACCCTGCTCGATCAGCTCCTCGCCAGCCCCGGCCCCTTCGACGACGTGTTCGACGGCGAGCTCCTGCCCTGTGGTCCCAGCATCGAACCCCTGGCGATCTGGACCCACTGCGGCCGGCGCATCGACCTGGAGGCCCGCTGCATCGGCTGGCAGCCCCTCGGCCTGCGCCGCGCCAGCAACGACGCCGAGGCGGTGTGGAACGGCACCGATGACGCCGCCTGGGAGCTGGAGGGTGCCGCCTGAGGCGCCCTCGTCCGCTGATCCAATGCCTTTCTCAGATCTCTGGGTCCAGCCCCAGATAGAGGCAGAGGCCATTGTCGATGGCCTCCAGTTCCGCCGCAGACACCTGGCCGTAACGCCGGCGGATGCGCTGCTTGTCGATCGAGCGCACCTGATCCACCAGGGCCGTGGATGGCTTGGTGAGTCCGCTGGCCCCTGCTGCGAGATCGGGGTACAGCGCCCCCTTGGCGGAAGTGCCCGTCACGGGAACCACCGCAATCAGGGGAAAACGCTGATTGCTGTTCACGGCCCCATCGCTCACCACGACACAGGGCCTGGTGCCCTGCTGCTCATGCCCCTGGGTGGGTTCCAGATCCACCAGCACCACCGTGCCCCTGGCCAGGCTCATGCCTCCGGCTCCTGCCAGCCCTGCTCCGCGCTCCACTGCACTGGCACGCCGCCACTGGGGTCGAGGAGG
>JBIIND010000404.1:0-3452 GCA_044337665.1 Cyanobium sp. | reverse complement strand
CGTCACACACCAGCTGATCGAGATCCGCTGCGCCACCGGGGATCTGGGCGATTGTCCAGTCACGGATCGCCGCGCAAAGGGCTGCCACATCCACCTGGTGGAAGAAATACCGAAACGAGGAATCCGATGGCGGCCGCCGCAACTCCAGGCCGAGTGCCTCCGTGAGCACAGTGTGGTGGCGGATGGCGAATCGCTCCAGATCCCGCAAGCTTTGGCATCCACTCAGGATTCCAAGCACGGCCACCAGCAACAGATACCAAGCGGGAAACCGAACCCCGCGCCGCATCCGCGCATCGGGGATCGAACTCAGATAGCTGATCAGGTCGAGATCGGTTGCAGTGGAGGCGCTTTCAAGCACAAGGAGGGGGCGATTCCGCCGACCTCAACCCATGCTGACAGCACCGACAAGAGAGCCGTGACAGACTTTGAATCAGCCCTGCCTACCTGCATGACCTCAACAGCCTTGGTTATGGTCAGCGCCGAGATTAATACCTTTCAATGGCTTATTCTAGTTCAGTTGATCAAGCTACTTCAGATGACCTGATGAGCTTTATCGAATCCATCGCTGATGGCCGCAACCGCCGAGGTTCCTGCTGCTGGTGGCGGTGGGAGAAACCTACTGTTTCGCATTGTTCCAAGGCATAAGCGGGTGCCGCAGGCGTCCGCTGGCGGCCATAGCCAACCTCGTGATCCATTGCCACAAAAGAGATCTTGCGCTTGCCCTAGAACTGGCTGCGGTTGACGATGCAATGTCTTCTGGTCGACCTACTCCTTCGGAGAAGCCTTCGGTTACACCGTCAGCAGGAAGTCGGCCCCCTGCTTCTGGAGCTGCCGAAAAACGGGCGCTGGGTATTGAGCGCATCCGCCTGGATTTGCGCACCGTCAAGATCGAGCTCGCCGCGAAGCTTTTTGAGCTCCGCCCACTCATGATTTTCGCCGGTGGCATAGCAGGCCTGGCTGATCGCCACACCCAAGGCGGCGGAGTGCAGCGTGACCTGGGCGATGAATGAGGAGCCCCCGCCGGCCGTGGGCTCGATCAAACCCCTCAAGGTTTAGCCGTCACACACGACCTGATCGAGATCCTCTGCGCCACCTGGGATCTGGGCGATCGTCCAGTCACGGATCGCAGCGCACAACGCCGTTACGTCCACCTGCTGGAAGCAGTAGCTGAACGAGCAATCCGACGGCGGCCGCCGCAGCTCAACGCCCAGCGCCTCGGTGAGCACGACGTGGTGGCGAATGGCAAAACGCTCCAGATCCCGCAAGCTCTGGCAGCCACTCAGGATCCCGAGCACGGCCACCAGCAGCAGATACCAGGCTTCAAACCGAACCGAGCGCCGCATCTGCGCATCGGGGATCGACCGCAGATCACTGATAAGGTCGAGGTCGGTCGCAGGAACAGCGGTTCCCGGAACGTGAAGGGGGTGATTCCACCGACCTCAACACATCCTGACAGGCCCAGCAAGAGACCCTGGGACAGACTTTGAATCAGCCCTGAGGTCGAGGGTGTCTTTGTTTCTACGAAGTGAAAATATTCACTCCAGCTGATCATGGCTCGGCTTCCCGAGGGTGCAGAACGATCTCTATGGGGTTCAGGTGATGTGTGCAGAGAAGATCCTGAGATTCCTCAGCGTCCTTTTTATCGCGATTTATGCCTGTTTGCACTTCGTATCGCGCCTCAGGAATCTGGGTCGATCGTGGAAACATTTCCCTGCTTGAGACGAGCGAATCGCTGGTTGCCCTATGGCCGCGATTTTGAGCTGCCGTCACCCCTATTCTTCTGCTGCGCTCAAGCGGGCTGTGGAATTGTTTTGAGGAGTCCCTAAGTACATGTGAACTGAAGCAGATGCTCTGCCACTTGGGGCATATCCGAAAATACAGAGTTAACAGCTGCTTTATAGAGCCTGATGTTGGACTCTGCATGCTGGTATTTGGCTTTAACCACCATCACGCTTGATGCTTTTGATATCCAGTTTTCACATGGAGCAAGCGAAAGGAATCGAGCTAGGCTGACAAAAAGCTCGCTATCGATAGAATGAGCATAAAAGTGAAAGAATCGATCCTTGTGCTGAGATTGTAGAGATAAAAACCAATGAATTTCTTGCAGAATTGCTTGCAAGCATAATTCAAACGATATTGGATGATCAATTCCTTCGAACCTTAGCGCATGACCGGATCGAAGGTTCGATAAAGCGCAGTCCAACGGGTGCCTAATGGGGAGAAGAAATACCAGCCTTGGCTCTGAAGTCAAGAGCACATCAAGATTTACATTTAGTTTGCGAATGAGATTGGAAGCTTCAAGCGACTCTTTCCATAGAAGGCAGTTAATAGTTTGCTTGATGAGTTTAGATCCCGTGCTGTCAAATACACTGCTCATCTCATATTGCGGATCAAACGCATGTGAATATGTAATTGAACCACCATATTTTCCTCTGCTTCCTTTGCCAGAAATAAAGATGGCATACTTGATAAATCGATCAAAGGTATCTTTGGTGTAGGAGGCAAGAAAATCAATCTGAGGAATTCGAAAAATACGTTCTCTTGCGTGATTTAAAACTTGGCAATTTGGATGAAGAAACAAAGTTGAAGCTGTGAGTGTAGTTAGATTTCGATAGGGCCCCAGCATTAGGCAAACTCTTTTGCATGAATCAATACTAATATCAGACGAAGCTTGAAGATCAGAGTGGATTTCAGCAGAGGCAGAAGAAATCTTCGAGCCAGGATTGCCAGATGAAGACATGACTATTTAAGCAAAATACATAGCAGCCAAGAGGTCGCGCTACTGATTACACAAGAGCTTAGCTTTATACCACTTGAGGAGACGCAAGTTAGCATTTATATGAATTGAATTGCCTTGGCTTCCTTTGTTAGAGTGAGGTAATTCGTGATTGCCATACTGCAGACCGAGAAACTGACAAAGATCATTCATTTTTGAACCTTGCTCCCAACATAGTTCCAACAAATCAGCCGGCCGATCAGCAAAGTATTCTTTAACATATAGCAGATGTTGTTGATACATAGTAATGTGTTTGTGCGGATTGAGGTGAGGGTAAGGATAGCCATAAGCAAGACTCCTGGCTCTGGTACCGATGAATGGATCAGTTCGTAGAGAATGAGCAAATAGGCTCTTTAGCCACTGCTCTGGTGTTGATCGGCGTGTCAAAATAAATCGGCTTCCAGGGTAGGATCGGTCTAAATACTTATACAATAAGGGATACGGCCAATCAGAAAAGCTATCAAACAGATTGATTTTATTATTGAGTTGATCATACTGAGCAATTGCCGCTTGCTCAAGGAGTGAGAGATCAAAAGCTTGATGCCTGAAGCCCAAGATATGTAGACATTGCCCTAGCGTTGTGGTACCTGTTTTATTAAGCCCGATGCAGAAAATCTTCATTACGAATCGGTTTGAATGCGAAGCAAAGCCTGATCAACTATGATGAAGAGGATCT
>JBIIND010000254.1:0-3481 GCA_044337665.1 Cyanobium sp. | reverse complement strand
TCGATACCCTTTTCGCGTACGCTGCCACTTTGAAGACAAAGATGGTCACGTGGTTATTGATCAGCTCAGGGCTGTCGATAGAGATCGGTTGATTAAGCGGTTGGGTGTTTTTGCTGATGACACGCTGGTGGAGGTGCTCCGTGTTTTGCAGGCTATGTTCGCTGTGTAGCGGCCTGGCTAACAACCAGATGCAGAAACGGGGGCTGAGGCCGGGTTCTATACTGAGGGTCCTGCCCGCTTCTGATCTGGAGCGTTGGGTAAAGCGTGCTGTCAGAAAACGAGAAGCTGCTAGAATGGCAAAATGGGCTACCAGCCCTGAAAGGCTTAAAGCTGGCCAATTTCCCATCTCATTTATGTGTAGGAATTCCGCAAAGCCTCTTCAAGCTATTCTTGTTCAACTGCCAAGGAGTTCATCTAATCGCCATGGGACCGGACACTGACATCATGCTACTCGCTTGGCTCAATCGCCAGCCTGCTGGTTTTGCCTATGCGGATGTGATACCTGGCGGAGCGCGTGAAACTCTCAACTCGCTTCAAGCACGAGGACTAATCTCCCTGGTTCCGAGCAAACAACCTGAAGGCAGAGACGGCTATGTAATTACTCCTGCCGGAAAAAAGTTTCAAGAAGGCGACTGAGTCAATTTCAGAGTGCCTGCCACGTGATAGCCGTGTCGAACGCGTGTCTATATGCAGTCGACCTCGTCGATGCTTTCGTTACTGGGGCTGCATTTGCTGTAGATCCAGTGAAGGGATGACCAACCACGCGGTCGCGCAGAAAGCCGGCTCGAATTCGCTCGCTTGGGCTGAACATCGTGGGCATTAAATGCATGGGAAAGCTATCCCTTCTGATCACTATTATGTTTGATCTAATGTGGTCTCTTGCTATATATGACTGATGATTTGATTCTCTCTGTTGGCCATAAATGCGCATGTTTAAGTTTTGTCTGGTTTGGGTTGATGCTGGTTTCAACCCGATGGCCCGCACTTTTCTTCCTCGCTTCAATTGCGATCACCCCGCTCCGGAGGCAGCGAAGGCGTGACTGGATGACCAGCACTTCGCCCAGGCATTTCATGCTAATGGTAAACACAGTGGTATGCCGGCGGCCCCCGACCGGCAACAGCCGCCGGCCGCTCCACACCCCCTGCGCCTGGAGCCCCTGGCCCGCCACCCCCGCGGCGCGATCCCGCCTCAGTGCTTAAGGTCCGGAAGGTTCCCCCTTCCCCCGCATGAGCGCGACCAACCCCTACGCCCTCGAAACCCTTGCCAATTACCTCAAAGGCAAGGTGATCATCGTCACCGGTGGCAACAGCGGCATCGGCAAGGCAATTGTGGAGGTGGTGGCCCGCATGGGCGCCCGGGTGGTGATCGATTACCGCTCCCATCCCGAAGCTACCGAGGCCCTGGAACAGGAGATCGGTGAGCTGGGCGGCACCTGCATCGGCATTCAGGCCGATGTGGCCAATCTCGACGACCTGCAGCGGCTGGTGCAGGGGGCCGTGAGCCGCTACGGCCGCCTCGATGTGATGGTGAACAACGCCGGCATCGAAACGCGCACCTCCATCCTCGACACCACGCCCGAGGATTTCGACAAAGTTTTGAATGTGAACCTGCGCGGCGTGTTCTTCGCCACCCAGTACGCGGCCAGGCAGATGATCGCCCAGGGTGGTGGCGGCCGCATCATCAACATCTCCTCGGTGCATGAGGATTGGCCCATGCCTAACAACACCCCCTACTGCGTGGCCAAGGGCGGCGTGCGCATGCTCACCCGCACCGCCGGCGTGGAGCTCGCCCCCCATGGGGTCACGATTGTGAATGTGGGCCCCGGAGCCGTGGCCACACCCATCAACGACTCCACCATGAACAATCCCGAGCTCCTGGCCAAGCTCAACGCCGCCATCCCCATGGGCCGCATGGCCCAGCCGGAGGAGATCGCCCGCGTGGTGGCCTTCCTCTGCAGCGACGCCGCCAGCTACATCACCGCCACCAGCCTCTTCGCCGACGGCGGCATCATGCAGAGCAGCCCTGGCCTGTGACGGCCCTGCGCGCGTTGCTCAGCGAGTTGGTCCAGCTCGGCCTGCTCGGCCTGCTGGTGGGGCTCGCCTGCTGGCCCTTCAACCTCATCGATCGCGCCCAGGATCGGCTGCTGGGGCTGCTCCCCGCCTACAGCGGCGGCCCCTGGAGCGCCGCCGGCCTGGCCCTGGCCGTCGCGCCGCTGCTGGTGGTGCCGCTCCTGTTGCTCCTGCAACGGGGCCCCTGCCAGCAAGGCAGCGGCTCCGGCATCCCCCAGACGCTGGTGAGCCTGGAGGATCCCGCCCAGGTGGATCGCCTGCTCGGCACCACACCCACCCTGCAGCGCTTCGGGCTCTGGGCCGCCGCCAGCCTGGCGCTCCTGCCCCTCGGTCGGGAAGGCCCCCTGGTGCAGGCGGGGGCAGCGGTGGCCCAGGCCCTGCGCCATCGCTTCCCCGCCCTGCTGCCCCGCCTCTCGCCCCGGGACGGGTTGGCCCTGGCCGCCGGGGCGGGGCTGGCCGGCGGCTTCAACACGCCGCTGGTGGGCGCGGTGTTCGTGCTGGAGGAGTTCTCCGGCCGCTTCGCCCCCGCCTTCCTCTGGCCCGCCCTGCTGGTCTGCAGCGTGGCGGCCACCTTCAGCAACCTGGCGGGCCAGCCGATGTTCGCCCTCGGGCGGATCAGCGCCACCGCCCCGGAAATCCTGCAGGTGTTCTCCGCCCTGCCGATCGGGGTGCTGGGGGGGCTGGTGGGGGCCGGCTTCGGTCGGCTGCTGCTGGCGTTCACCCGCCGTTGCCGGCCGCTTCTGGCCTCCCGCCCCCTCGCCCTCGGCCTGGCGGTCGGCGCGGGGCTGGGCGCCATGGCGCTGCTCAGCGGCGGCCGCAGCGGCGGGGACGGGGAACGGCTGATGGCCGCCATGATCCAGCTCGCCGGCTCGGGCGGCCCCCCGGGCTCGCCCCCCCTCGCCGCCTTCGGGCTTCTGCTGGTGCGGCTGCTCGCTCCGGTGCTGGTTCTGGGGCTGGGAATCCCCGGCGGCTTGATCGATCCGGCCCTGGCCGTCGGTGCCCTTCTGGGCCACAGCCTCGCCAGCCTTGTCGGGCTGGGGGAACTGGGCATGGCCCTGGGCATGGCGGCCACCCTGGCGGGTGCCACCCAGCTGCCGCTCCTCTCCGTGCTGTTCACCCTGCGCCTGGCGGCGGACCAGCAGCTGCTCCCCGGTCTGTTGCTGGCGGCGGTGCTGGCGGCCTGCGTCAGCCGCCTGCTGCTGCCGCGGTCGTTGTATCACGCCCTGCGCGAGATCACGCTGCCGCCGGCCGCTCTCCACTCACCGCCTCGTTGATCACCAGCGCCGAGCGCTGACGCACCACGATCATCCACAGCCACTTGGTGAGCAGGGTGAGGCGGTTTTCCCGCGCCGGCATGAAGGCCAGGTGCGCCAGCCCCCACAGCAGCCAGCCGGCGGCGCCGCTCACCTTC
>JBIIND010000253.1:0-3489 GCA_044337665.1 Cyanobium sp. | reverse complement strand
AGCAGGTCGCCCGCCAGCCCCTCGGCGTGGGGCGCGAGCATCCCCGCCGCCACGAACCCGGCGGCCTCACCGCGCCGCCGGCTCAGCACCCGCACCGCCTCCCCGCGGCAGGCCAGGGCATGGGCCACCGCCAGCCCCATCAGCCCGCCCCCCAGGACCAGCACCGTCTCCCCCCTCGCCTCCACGCCCGCCATGGCCACCCTTTCCCTCAGTCCGCCACCGCCAGGCCCAGCCGCCTGCACAGCGGCGGCAGGGTCAGCCCCTGCAGGCAGAGATTGCCCACCACCACCAGGAAGATCAGCCCCTGCAGCTGATGCTCCAGTGTCGCCGCCCGCGCCTCCCCCAGGCCGGGCAGGGTCGGCAGGGAGTGGATGGCGGAGTAGGCCAGAGCCAGGGGCACCGCACCCCGCAGGCCGCACCAGGCCAGCAGCACCCCCTCCCGCGGGTTCAAGGGGGAGAAGCGCTGCAGGACCAGGATGCTCAGGGGCCGGGCGATCAGGATCAGCGCCAGGGCGCTGAGCAGGCCCGGGAGCAGCGCATCGACGATGGTGGCGGGGGCGATCAGGCTGCCGAACAGCAGGAACACGCTGAACTCGGTGAGGGTGTTGAACGGCTCCAGGCTGTGCTCCAGCCGCTCGGGAGTGATCCAGCGGTTGGCGTAGATGTCGTTCGCCAGGAAGAGGCCGGTGACGTAGGCGGAGATGAAGCCCGAGCCGTGCAGCAACTCCGCCAGGCCGTAGGAGGAGAGGGCCACGGCGATGCCGAGCAGCAGGATCTGGCTGGAGCTGCTGAGGAAGCGCCGCAGGATGAACTGGGCCACGAAGGTGAGGATCAGCCCCACCATCACACCGCTGCCGATGCTCTTGAAGAAGCTCTGCACCGCGAGCAGGAGGGCGAAGGGATCGCCGCCGGCCCGGGGCTGCAACCAGCCGGCGCTGGCGAGAGCCATCACCAGCAGCAGGACCAGGATCGCCAGGGGGTCGTTCAGGGAGGCCTCCATCTCCACCAGGGCCCTCAGCCGTTCGGGCAGGCGCAGCCCCGCCCGGCGCAGCACCTCCAGGCTGGCCATGGCATCGGTGCAGGAGACGCAGGCGGCCGCCATCAGGGCCACCGGTACGGGCAGCGCCCCGATCCCCAAGCC
The DNA here is from genome assembly GCA_044337665.1 of Cyanobium sp. Taxonomy (GTDB): domain Bacteria; phylum Cyanobacteriota; class Cyanobacteriia; order PCC-6307; family Cyanobiaceae; genus Cyanobium. The sequence goes on along the minus strand of JBIIND010000253.1, from coordinate 2,348 downwards.
CGGCCAGAAGGACGCCAGGGCGGCGTAGATGCCCCAGAGCATCCCGCCGAAGAGCACCACGGTGAGCAGCACCCCCCCCACCGCCAGCAGCACCCCATAGCGGAGGAAGCCCCGCAGGTGCTGCAGCTCGGCGTTGAGCCCCGCGCAGAACAGCAACATCGACAGGCTCACCACGTGCAGGTTCTCCACCTCCTCCAGGGAGAGAACCCGCTGGTTGTGATGGAGCAGCAGCCCGAGCAGCAGCACCCCCAGCACGGCGGGCAGGCGCAACTGGATGGCCAGGCGGCTGAACACCAGGGTGCCCAGGAAGGCCAGGGCCGCGAGGCAGATCAGCGCCGCAAACGGCAAGCTGCCCGTCCCGTTTCCGTGGGCGGCAGCCTCGGCGGCGGCGATCAGGGGGGAGAGCGGGAGCGGGATCGGGGCCATGCTCCTCGGGCGCCGGCCAGCCGGCTCACCCTAGGGATTCCTCTCCCGCGTGCTCCGGAACACCAGGCCGGAGAGCAGAAGCAGGGCGAGCAGGTTGGGCAGGGCCAGCAGGGCGTCGAGGGTGTCGGCGATCCCCCACAGCCCCGGCAGGCTCTGGCTGGAGGCCACCACCAGCACGGCGATCCAGACCAGCCGGAAGGGGCGCCTCCCCCGACCCCCCAGCAGGAAGGTGAGGCAGCGTTCGCCGTAGTAGCCGAACGCCAGCAGGGTGGTGAAGGCGAAGGCCGCCAGGCAGAGGTCGACGATCCAGGTGCCGCCGCCCGTTGCCCAGGCGAAGGCCTCGCGCAGCAGCCCCATTCCCGTTCCGCCCCGGCCCAACAGATCCCAGGGGAGGTGGCCGTTCGCGTCGGGAATGGGACCCGGGTTCATCACGCCGCTCACCAGGAGCAGCAGGGCGGTGGCGGAGCACACCAGCAGGCTCACCAGGTTGGCGAGCATGGCGATCGCCCCCTGGCGTTCCGGATCGGCGGGGCAGGCCGGGGCATGGGCGATGGAGGCGGTCCCCAGGCCGGCCTCGTTCGCGAACACGACACCGCGCACCGCCGTGCGCACGGTGAGGGCCAGGGCGCCGCCCGTGAGGGCTTCCGGCCGGAATGCCTCGCGCCCCATCCGCCCGATCACCTCCGGCAGGAGGGCGGCGTGGGGCAGCAGCAGCGCCCCCACCACCAGCAGATAGCCCAGGGTCATCAGGGGAACGAGCACCATCGTCACGCGGCTGATGCGGGGCAGGCCGCCGGCCAGCACCCCCCAGGTGAGCCCCGCCGTCCCCATCCCGATCAGCAGCGGCGGCAGGCCGCTGAGTTCATGCAGGCCCAGGGCCAGCTGCTGGGCCTGCCCCCCGTTGCCCAGCCCGAACACCCCCACCGTGCCGAGGGCGGCGTACACCAACGCCAGCCAGTTCCAGTGGGGGCCGAGGCCGTGGCGGATCGCCTCCATCGGCCCGCCGATCACCGCGCCGCGGGCGTCGCGCTGGCGGAAGCGCACCGCCAGCACGACTTCGCTGTATTTGGTGGCCATCCCCACCAGACCCACCAGCCACATCCACGGCACCACCCCCGGGCCGCCGACCCCCAGGCTGATCGCCATGCCCGTGAGGTGGCCGACGCCAAGGGTGCCGCCCAGGGCGGTCATCAGGGCGGCGGCGCTGCCGATCTGCCCGGGTTCGGCGCGGCGATCCCCCAGGGACCGCAGGAGCTCACCCCAGGCCCAGGGAAGGCGCCGCAGGGGCAGGAACTGCAGGCCCAGGGTGAGGAACAGGCCCACCAGGCTGATCCAGTCGGCGGTCAGGCCCCAGAGGAACCCGTTCAGAGACTCCAGCCAGCGCATCACCCCCCCCGCTCCAGCCCATCGCCCCAGCCTGGTCCATGGGGCCGGCGGGCCCCGCCGCTCCATAGGATTGCCCCAGGCATGACGGCGAACCAGGGCAGATGACGGCAACCCCGGCGACAGCGGCGGCGCCCCCCCCGGCAACCGGGGGTCAGGAGGCCTGGGAGGCGGTGATCGGCCTGGAGATCCACGTGCAGCTGGGCACCGCCAGCAAGATCTTCACCGCCGCCTCCACCACCTTCGGCGATGAGCCCAACACCCACATCGATCCGGTGGTGTGCGGCCTGCCCGGCACCCTGCCGGTGCTCAACCAGAAGGTGCTCGAATATGCCGTCAAGGCGGCGCTGGCCCTGAATCTCCACATCGCCCCCCACAGCAAGTTCGACCGCAAGCAGTACTTCTATCCCGATCTGCCCAAGAACTACCAGATCTCCCAGTACGACGAGCCGATCGCCGAGGACGGCTGGATCGAGGTGGAGGTGGCCGAGAAGGGGAAAGACACCTACCTGAGACGGGTGGGCATCGAACGGCTGCAC
>JBIIND010000251.1:0-3493 GCA_044337665.1 Cyanobium sp. | reverse complement strand
TGCCCCGCATGCTGTGCAGGATCACTTCCGCGGCCCGCAGAATTCCCGGGCTGATGCTCACCAGCCCCACGCAGCTGCCCTGGCGCAGCTCCTTGAGCAGGTCAAGTTCGTGGCGGAAATCGTTCAGGTCGACCGCCACGGCCCGCACGCCGTGTTTTTTGGCGATCTCCTCCACCGGTTGGAGGAAGTAGCGGCTCGTCACCACGGTGCCCTGGCTGGAGCTCTCCAGAACCGATTCCAGCTCCTCCATGGGCACCACCTCCACGGGGACGTCCAGGGCGGGGGTCAGCTCCTCGGCGATCAGCATGGACGCGCCGATGTCCTCCCGTGGGGTGGAGACCAGCACCCGTGCCCCGCAGCGCAGGCGCCAGTCGATCTCCCGGGTGAGCAGCTCCCGGGCCTGCTGCAAGGTGCAGCCCGCGTTCAGCAGTCGGTCGACGCTCTGGCGCACCTCCCGGTCGATGTCCGGCGTGGCCTTGCTGCGCAGCCCCGGTGGCGGTTTGATCTCCCGCGGTTTCTGCTGATCGCGCACATAGATGCCGGAGCCCGCCATGGCCTCCACCACCCCGTCGGTCTCCAGCTGGCGGTAGACCTTGCTGATCGTGTTGCGGTGCAGGCCGGTCTGCATGGCCAGCTGGCGGGTGCTGGGCAGGCGATGCCCCGGCGGGTAGTGCCGGGCGGCGATGGCGAAGCAGATCTGGTTGTACAGCTGGGTCGACGCCGGAATGTCGCTTTCCTGCTGGATGTGGAATCGCACGCCGGAGTGGCCGGATCAACTGCTGGCCACCCTACGGAGCTTTGGCCCCGGTGACAATTCCTTTGTTGTCCCATGACCATGTGCCGGCCTGTGACAGCCTGGCCCCGTGGTTCCTCCCTTCTCCGCTGTTCCCGTGCCCGCCGCTGAGGGGGTGCCCCCCTGGCCCGACCCTGAGATCGGCCGCTGGGTCACCCTTCCCCCCCGGGAGTCAGGTCAGGCCCCGCTCGTGAGCTGGCTGGCCCTGCCGCCCCAGGGCCAGCCCCGCGCCGGGCTTCTGGTGCTGCCCGAAATCTTTGGGGTGAATGCCTGGCTGCGCAGTGTGGCGGGTCGGTTCGCCCTGGCGGGCTATGCCGCCTTGGCGGTGCCCCTGTTCAGCCGCACAGCGCCGCGGCTGGACCTCGGATACGACGACGCTGCCCTGCGGGAAGGCCGTTCCCACAAGGAACGCACCACCGCCGCTGGCCTGCTCTCCGATCTGGACCTGGCGGCCGACTGGTTGACTGAGGCGCTGCCGGATCTGCCGCCCGGTCTGGGCTGCGTGGGGTTCTGCTTCGGCGGTCATGTGGCCATGCTCGCGGCTTCCCTGCCCCAGATGCGCGCCTGCTGCGACTTCTACGGGGCGGGAGTGGCCACGGGTCGCCCCGGGGGCGGCCCTCCCACCCTCGATGGGGTGTCTGCCCTTGGGGGGCGCCTGCTGTGCGTCTGCGGCAGTCAGGATGGGCTGATCCCAGCGGAGGAGGTGGCGGCGATCGATGCGGCCCTGCGGGCCGCCAACCGGGATCGCCCCCCTGGCCAGGAGCATCACCTGCTCACTCTGGAGGCCGGCCATGGCTTCCTCTGTGAAGCCCGGGGCGACTTCCGACCCGCGGCGGCGGCGGCGGGATGGCGGGCGATGCTGGAATTTTTGGAGCAGAACCTGGGCTGAAGCCCGGCTCAGCCCGGCTGGGCGGCCGGCTCCGGTTCGCTCGCCGCTGCCGGCGTGGTCACGGTGCGGACGCGGGCAGGGGGCGCGGCCACGCCGGTGCTCTTGCCTCCCGGGGCCTTGCGGGGCGAGAGGAACATGATCATGTTGCGACCTTCCCGCTTGGGCAGCTGCTGGATCTCGGCGTTCTCCTCCAGGTCCTTGGCCATGCGCATCAGCAGCTGCTCCGCCAGGGCCGTGTGCTGGATCTCCCGGCCACGGAAGATCACGGTGCACTTCACCTTGTCGCCCGATTTGAGGAAGCGCACGGCCTGGCCGATGCGCACCTGATAGTCGTGGGAATCGATCTTGTAGCGCATCTTCACCTCCTTCACCTCGGTCTGGTGGGCTTTTTTCTTGGCCTCCTTGGCCTTCTTCTCCTGTTCGAACTTGTATTTGCCGTAATCCATGATCCGGCAGACCGGCGGATCGGCCTTCTCGCTCACCAGGACCAGGTCCAGTTCGCGCTCCCGGGCCACCTCGAGGGCCTGTTCCCGGCTGATCACACCCAGCTGACTGCCGTCAGCGTCAACCACCCTCAGGTTCGGATAGCTGATGCGGTCGTTGATATTGGGCAGCTCCCGCACGGGAGCGCGGCGATCAAAGCGAGGACGGGGAGGCATTCAGGAGGGCGATAAGACGTTCACCCTAGACCGTGCCGGGCGCCTGAGCAGCGCTTTGAAGCACTTCCCCACTCTCCAGCCACAGGGGCCGGTGCTGGCGGCGGAACCAGGTGCGCTGGCGCTTGGCGAACTGGCGCGTGCGCCGCTCCGTGGCGGCGATCGCGTCCGCCTCGCTCAGCTCTCCCCGCAGCAGCCGTGACGCCTCGCCGTAGCCGATCGTCTGCAGCAGCGGGCAGTCGGTTCCGTACCGCCCGATCAGGGCCTCGGTCTCGGCCACCAGGCCCTCGCGGTAGAGCTGGCGGGTGCGGCGCTGGATCCGTTGGCCCAGGTCGGCGGGGCAGAGGCCCAGCTCCAGCACCCGCCAGGGGGGAGGGGTGCGCCCCTGCTGGCTGGAAAGGGTGCGGCCGCTGGCGTAGAGCACCTCCAGCGCCCGTTGGGTGCGCACGGCGTCGGCCGGGGCGATGCGGGCGCCGGCCGCGGGGTCGGCCTGGCGCAGCAGGGCGTGGCAGGTCTCCTGGCCAAGGGCGCTGAACTGGCCGCGCAGCGCCGGTTGGGGCGGTACCGCCGGAGGATTGAGGCCCGCCAGCAGGGCCTGCAGGTAAAGCCCGCTCCCCCCGACAAGGAAGGCGATGCCGCGGCGGCGATGCTCCGCGGCGATCGCCTCCCCGGCCAGCGCGCTGAATTCCTGCAGGGTGATCGGTTCGTCCGGATCGCGCAGATCCAGCAGTTCGTGCCGCACCCGCGCCCGCTGGGCTGGTGTCGGCTTGGCGGTGCCCACGTCCATCTGGCGGTACAGCTGGCGGGAATCCACCGACAGAATCGCCAGGTCGAGGCGCTCCGCCAGCTCGATCGCCAACGCCGTTTTCCCCCCCGCCGTGGGTCCCATCAGGGCGATCACCAGGGGGGGGGCTCCGGGCTCGCTTCCGGCCAGGGCACGGCGCAGCGCGGCGGCGGCCGGGCTGTCCGCCGCGGGATCGGCCATCGGGGTCAGGGGAGTGGGCACCGGAGCGGTTTCGGGCGGGGCAACAGCAGCACTCTGGCGACCGGTGCCGCGGCTGGCGCACCCCGGCCGCGGTGGTAAAGTCGCTTCTGCGGACAGGGATTCTCGGCTCCTTGCCGCCCCCTCCCCGGGCCCATCCTCGGTCCATCCCG
>JBIIND010000252.1:0-3493 GCA_044337665.1 Cyanobium sp. | reverse complement strand
CTACCTGGCGCTGGCTGCGGCCCTGCTCTGCCAGCTGGCCCAGCCCCTCGGGGCCCCTTCGGCGGCGCAGCTGCTCACCGCCCTGCCGCGCCTCTGGCGCGACCACCAACCGCTGCTCCTGCCGGCGCTGGTGGGGGTGGAGGCGAGCGGCTGGCTGCATCTCATCCAGGACGGCGACCCGATCCCGCGGCTGCCGCGGCCCCTGCGGCGGCTGCGGCGCAGGGGCCGGCAGCGGGCCCGGCGGCGCGGACGCGGGTAGGGCGATTGCAGCACAGTGGCGTCGCCCTGCGCTCTCCAGCCATGCCCCCCTCCCCCCAGGCCGGAGCGCTGGAGGCCCTGGCGGAGCTGATCGCGATCGTCGATCGCCTGCGCGACCCCGAGGGCGGCTGCCCCTGGGACCGGTCGCAGACCCACGCCTCCCTGATCCCCTACGTGCTGGAGGAGGCCCACGAGGTGGCCGACGCCATCCGCCACGGCGACGAGCGCCACCTGCGCGAGGAGCTGGGCGATCTGCTGCTGCAGGTGCTGCTGCACGCCCGCATCGCCAGCGAGGCGGGGCGCTTCGATCTCGAGGGGGTGGCCCGGGAGCTGAGCGCCAAGCTGGTGCGCCGCCATCCCCACGTCTTCGGTGACGCGGTAGCGGCCGACAGCGCCGCGGTGCACGTCCACTGGGAGGCGATCAAGGCGCAGGAAAAACGGGAGGCCGCCGCCATGGGCCCCGGCCAGCCCTCCGCCAGCCCCCTGAGCGAGCGGCTGGCGGGCCAGGTGCGGGGGCAGCCGGCCCTGGCCGGGGCGATGGCGATCTCCCGCAAGGCCGCTGCCGCCGGCTTCGAGTGGGACGACCTGGACGGGGTGTGGCAGAAGGTGCATGAGGAGCTGGATGAGCTCAAGCAGGCCGTGGCCTCGGGCGACCGGGCCCATGCCGAGACGGAGCTGGGCGATGTGCTCTTCACCCTGGTGAACGTGGGGCGCTGGTGCGGCCTGGATCCGGAGGAGGGCCTGGCGGGCACCAACCGCCGCTTCCTCGATCGCTTCGCCCGCGTGGAAGCGGCCCTGGGGGGAGAGATCAGCGGGCGCAGCCTGGCGGAACTGGAGGGGCTGTGGCGGGAGGCGAAGGCCGCCATCCGGGCCGAAAACGAGTCCCCCCTCACTCCCCGGGCGGCCGGCGACGGTCCCGACGCTCCGCCTTGAGGGCACCCCGTTGCCGCTTGGCGTCCAGGCGGCGGCGCTCGGAGGCCCGCGTCGGCCGGGTGGGGCGACGGGGCGGCGGGGGCGGCGCGATCGCCCGGGCCAGCAGCTCCGCCAGCCGCTGGCGCGCCGCCTGGCGATTGAGCCACTGGGAGCGGTGCTCCGCCGCCACCACCACCAGCTCACCGCCCGTCAACCGCCCCTGCAGGCGCGCCAGGGCCCGCCGCCGCAACGGTTCAGCCAGCGCCGGGCTGCCCGCCAGATCGAACACCAGCTCCACCCGCGAATCGGTGGTGTTCACCCCCTGGCCGCCAGGGCCGGAGGCGCGCGAGAAGCGCCAGCGCAGCTCCGCCGCCGGGATCACCAGGTCGGCGTCGATGGGGAGGTCGTCGGGGCTCACGGCAGCCTCGGGGGCACGGGCCCATGCTGCGGTGACAGGGGGTCCCGCTGGCGGTTTAGCTGGGTAAGGACGCCCCCCCCCCGCCGCGGACCCTCCCCATGCACGACTGGATCGATGAGGAGCACAAGGGCGTGCGTTACGGCCTGGCCGGACGGGTGCTGGAGGAGCGGCACAGCCCCTTCCAGCGGATCACGATCATCGAGAGCGAGCGCTACGGCAAGGGCCTGCTGCTCGACGGCTGCTGGATGACCGCCGAGCGCCAGGAGCGCCACTACCACGAAGCGCTGGTGCACCCCGCCCTCTGCGGCGCCGCCGCGATCGGGCGGGTGCTGGTGATCGGCGGCGGCGACGGCGGCACCGCCCGCGAATGCCTGCGCCACAGCGGCGTGGAGCAGCTCGACCTGGTGGAGATCGATGGGCTGGTGGTGGAGCTCAGCCGCCGCCACCTGCCCGCGATCGGCGGCGACGCCTGGAGCGACCCCCGCCTGCGGCTCACGGTGGGGGACGGCATCGCCTGGGTGTCCGAAGCGGCTGACGCCAGCTACGACGTGGTGATCGTCGACGGCTCCGATCCCGCCGGCCCGGCGGAGGGGCTGTTCAACCGCGCCTTCTTCTCCCACTGCCGCCGCCTCCTGCGCCCCGGGGGTGTGTTCGCCACCCAGAGCGAATCGCCGGAGGCTTTCCGGCAGGTGCACATCGACATGGTGCGGCTGCTGCGGGAGGTGTTCGGCCATGCCGATCCCCTCTACGGCTGGGTGCCGATGTATCCCAGCGGCTGGTGGAGCTTCAGCTTCGCCGCCTGCGATGGCCCCCGCTACCGACAGCCCCAGCCGGAGCGGGCCGCCGCCGTGGCCCCGGGCTGTGAGATCTGGTCACCCCGCTGGCAGCGGGGGGGATTCGAGGCGATGCCCGCCTTCATCGAACGCGCCCTCGCCGCATGAGCCGTCCCCATCCCCCCACCGACCATGAAGCCCTGTTCGACGACGAGGGAGCCGTGTTCATGGGCGCCCGGCGGGACCCCGCCGGCTGCCGGGTGGGCCTGTTCGGCGTCCCCTACGACGGCACCACCTCCTTCCGGCCCGGCACCCGCTTCGGCCCGGCGGCGATCCGGGAGGTGAGCGGCGGCCTGGAGAGCTACTGCCCCCAGCTGGACCGCGACCTGGAGGACCTGCCGTTCGCCGACCTGGGGGCCGTGGCGATCCCCTTCGGAGCGCCGGAGCCGGTGGTGGCCGCCGTGAATGCGGCCACCCGCCAGGTGCTGAGCCTGGGCCTGGCGCCCCTGATGCTGGGGGGCGAGCACTCGATCAGCAGCGGCGCGGTGGCGGCGGTGGCGGAGCGCCATCCCGATCTGGTGCTGGTGCAGCTCGATGCCCACGCCGACCTGCGGCAGGAGTGGCTGGGGGCCCGCCACAGCCATGCCTGCGCCATGCGCCGCTGCCTGGAGGTGCTGCCCAGCGGCGCGTTGTTCCAGGTGGCGATCCGCAGCGGCACCCGCGAGGAATTCGTGGAGCTGCGCGCCAGCGGCCGGCTGGTGGGGCTGCAGAACCTCGCGGAGGAGCTGCAACCGCTGCGCGGCCGGCCCCTCTACCTCACGGTGGATCTGGACTGGTTCGACCCGGCGGTGCTGCCGGGCACGGGAACGCCGGAACCGGGCGGCTTCCGCTGGGGTGATTTCGCCAGGCTGGTGGAGGAGCTGCGCCACCACCAGCTCGTGGCGGCCGATGTGGTGGAACTGGCCCCCCAGCTGGATGCCAGCGGCGTGAGCTCCGTGCTGGCGGCGAAGGTGGTGCGCAGCCTGTTGCTGTTGCTGGGCCATAGCCCTGCCTAGATCCTTCGCCGGCGGCGAAGGATCAGGCCTGTTTCACACCCGTGCCCGGCTGGGCCCAGCGTTTGATCTGGCCAACC
>JBIIND010000250.1:0-3494 GCA_044337665.1 Cyanobium sp. | reverse complement strand
AAAAGCTCGGAGATGCTGCTCATCGCCCCATGGCTGACCGCGAAAGACCGCCCCAACTCTGGCCCTTCCCCCAACAACCGCATCGTGCTAGTACGGGTGTACTTTGCCGTGGGTCCCGTGGTGCCCGTCCCCCTCTCCCGTCTGCAGCCCTCCCGCCCCGAGCCGATTGAGCAGTGGCCCTGGCTGGACCAGGAGGTGCTGATCCCCAGCCGCAGCCGCCAGGTCTGCCTCACCTGCCATTTCTTTCGCCACCATCCGGCCCCTGAGTGCATCCCCCTGCTCACCTGCCAGCTCCATCAGGGCCTGATCGCCCACGGCGAGCACATCACCCACCGCTGCGGGGGCTGGACACAGCAGCAGCACCGCCAGCGGGGCTGGGCTCCGGAGGTCGCCTGAGGGACGGCGGGTGGACCCCTGCCGCCAGGGCCCAGGGCGGGTGAATCGGGCGGTGGCACTGCAGGGGAGTCCGTCGGCGTCCGCACCGCCATGCCATCCGCCCCCCCCTCCCCCCGCCCCGACCGGCCCTCCCCCGAAGAGCGTCTGGTGACCTCCCTGATCCAGCTGATGGAGGCCGGCACCAGCCCCTGGCGCCGCGAGTGGGACAGCACCGGCGCAGGACACCACGTGCACCTGCTCTCCGGCCGGCCCTACCGGGGCTCCAACCCGGTGCTGCTCACCCTCGGCATGCACCTGCGGGGCTCCTCGCTGCCCTGGTGGTGCGGGTTCGCCGAAGCCAAGGCCCGGGGACTCCATCCCCGCCGCGGCAGCCGGGCGGTGCACGTGCTTCGCCCCCTGCGGGTGCCCCGCGAGGAACCCGCGGACCAGCCCGATGGGAGCGACGCTGCGGAGCGCAGCTCCATCCGTCAGGGGGGGCTCCGCTTCCGGCCCGTGGCGGTGTTCAACGCCGCCGACCTGGAGGGGGAGGCGCTGCCCGCCCTGATCGCGGCGCGGCGGCAGGCGGCCCGACTCACGGACCGTCCGGAGCCGCAGCGTCTGGAGGAGGCGGAGGCGGTGCTGCGGGCCTGGCCGGTGCCCGTGCGCCATGGCGGCCAGCGGGCCTGGTACCACCCCGGCCTCGACCGCATCCAGCTTCCGGATCGCGAAGCCTTCCATTCCGCCGCCGCTCTCTATGCCACCTGGGCCCACGAGGCGATCCACTCCACCGGCCATGCGAGCCGCCTTCAGAGGGATCTCAGCGGCTCGGCCGAGGGGGATGGGGCCTCCCTGCGGGCCTACGCCCGGGAGGAGCTGGTGGCGGAACTGGGGGCTGTCCTGCTCGGGGACCGCCTGGAGATCGGCAGCAACGGCATGAATCACGCCGCGTACCTGAGCCATTGGCTGGAGTTGCTGCGGGAGTCTCCGCGGCTCCTCCTCCAGGTGCTGGGCGAGGCGCGCCGGGCGGCCGACCTGATCGCCCCAGAATCGGATTCAGATAAACAACCGAAAAAGATCGAATAAAGCCCATAACCAACCGGCGCCCAACCCAGGCCAAAAAAAAGCACCGCTCCAGGGGAGTCGGCGCTAACGGGGGACGGAAAGAACCATGCACCATCCGTTCCAACAATGACGCAGAACCAAAACTATAAACCTGAGAATCTGGTGAGAATCCATGGGCGCCGCCGGGCTCAGTCCCTCACCTCCAGGTCGCGGACGCCGCGGCGGCGCAGCAGGTCCACCAGCACCAGCAGGTCGTTGCCGTGGATCAGGCCGATGCATCCATCGGTGCCACTGCGCCTTCCCCGCCCCGCACTCGGATCATGGTGGATGCCCAGCCCCCTGCGGGCACTCGGGAACTGGGGCTCCAGACCGATCCAGCCATAGCGACCCAGCTCCGGATCCTCCCCTTCCACCACCGGCTCGATCTCGCTCACCTGGTAGCGCCCCTGGGGCAGGGGCGCCTGGCTTCCCAGTCGATGGCGATCCCCCCCCTGCCGACCGGCCCTCCCCACCACAGCCTCGTAGCTCCGCAGGGGCTGCCCCGGCACGGACAGCTGCAGCTCCCAGATGGCATCGCCACTCAGGGGCAGGCTGCGGGGGGTGCGCACCAGGGTCATCCGGCCCGTCGCCGCGGGCGCCTCGGCGCTGGCCCCCGGCGGCGCCAGCGCGGCATCGGCCGCCCCCACCAGCAGCAGGGCGCTCAGCCAGGGGGCCAGACGCTCGAACATGCGCGACGCTCGGGCGCCGATCTTGGCCGGAAGGCGGGGCCTCCACAAGGGGCTGCCGGGGCCGGATGGGGCCGGGGAGCTCAGTAGGCGATCCGCATCGGCAGGCCGCAGCGGTCCCATTCCTGCCCCCCCTGGGGCAGGACAAGCGCCTCGCCCCGGGCCAGTCGGGCGGCGCTGCGCAGCAGGGCCAGGGCGTCGAGGATGTCGTCGTCGCCCACCTCCGCCCGGGGCAGGCCATGGCGGACCGAGGCCCAGACCCCGGGGAACAGGCCCTCGCACAGCGCCAGACGCTCCGCCCTCCCCTCGCGGCTGCGCTTGCCATGGGGGAGGGGGCAGCCGCCGTTCCAGTCGAGGAACGCCAGTTCCGGGTGCACCTCCTGGAAGCGGGGAACGAGGGAGGGATGGCGGCGCAGCACGGCATCCACCTGGCGCACCTTCGGCAGGATGTGCCAGGTCTGCAGGCTCAGCCCCCGCCCGTCGAGGGCACGACCGATGCGGCAGGCCTCGCCGTGGTCGGCCGCCTCCAGAACGGGCCGGGGTGGGGCGGGAAACACGCTGCTCCGCCGTGGGCCCAGGAGCCGGCGGGCCTCCTGGTCGCAGCGGCGGGGCGCTCCCTCAGCCAGACCGATCGGGATGTCGATGGCGGTGATCGCCTCGCCCGCCCCGGCCACCAGCCCCTCCGCGTCGCGCACCAGGGCGGAGCGCACCCGGCGCCAGGGTCCGGGGCTGCCGTCGTCGCTTCGGCTCAGCACGAGCCAGCCGCCGCGGCAGCCGTCGATGCCGCGCAGATGGGCCTCATTCCCCGTCGGATTCGGAATCATCCCGGTGGATCGTGACAAGGGCGGGGGCAAACAGGAAGACCGTCTCGCCCAGCCGCTCCGACTGACCATCCATGGCGTAGACACCGCCGGAGACGAAATCGATGGTGCGCTGGGCCTCGGCGGGCTCCATCGCCTCCAACTGGAGCACCACCGTCCGCAACCGCTGCACGGCCTGCACGGCCGCCATCGCGTCCTCGAAGCGCGCCGGTGTCATCACGACCACCTCGGGGGACCACTGGCCGAAGGGGGTTTCCATGGCAGGGGCAGGGCCAGACGCCATGATTGCGACCCGACGGCCGCCTGCGGTCACGAAATTCACACAGGGAGATCCCGGCGGAGCCGACCCCATGACCCTCCCGCGCCTCGCTCCCCTCACCGCGGAGCCCCCTTCTGCCGCCGGGCTGGCGCTGCGGCACTGGCCCGGCTGGTTGCTGCGGGTCGGTCCGGCGACGGGCCTGGGGGCGGCGGATCTGGAGCGCCACCTCCGCCACGACCTGGCCTGGAGCCA
>JBIIND010000249.1:0-3502 GCA_044337665.1 Cyanobium sp. | reverse complement strand
ACGCCGGTTGTGTGGACCGATCAAAGCGGCAGGCCGTTGTACAAAGGACTGGCCCCGGTGAACTGTAACCGTGGGAACTACATCCACTTTTGCGGCTACTTCTACCAGAACAACAGCACGGCCTTTGTGGCCTGAGTGGCAGCGACCACCCGCAACGCCCACCCCCTGTGCGCCGTCATGGTTTGCCTGAACCTGCTGGCCTTTCCGCCGGGCACCGAATCCGTGCCCGGCTTTCCCCAGGCCCCGCGACAGGCAAACCATCACCAGCGATCCATGCCCCAGGAGCACCCCCAGATCACGGTCGAAGTCGATCTCTTTTCCGGCATGCCCAACCCGGAGTGGACCCTATCGGCAGCCTCCGCCACCATGCTGTTGGCCAGGCTTTGTGACATGCCGCCCACAACCGGCGCCCCCCGCTCCTCCACACTCGGCTATCGCGGCCTGATCGTCCGCATTGCGGGGCAGGACGAGCGCACATTGTTCCTCCACCAGGGCTTGATGGAGAGCAGACAGGGGGACAGCAGCATCTTCCTGCTCGACAAGGACCGCGCCCTGGAAGACTGGCTGATTCAGAGCGGCCGTCCACTCCTCAGCGAGGAGGTACGGCGCGTGCTGGACGCCGAACTTGGCAACCCTCCTCCAGTCGCCCGATAGGTTGGGGGGTGACCCCGCACGCCTCCGCCCTTGATCGAGCGTTACACCCTGCCGGAGATGGGCCGCCTCTGGAGCGAGGAGGCCAAGTTCCAGAGCTGGCTGGACGTGGAGATCGCCGCCTGCGAGGCCAACGCCGAACTCGGCCGGGTGCCCGCCGAGGCGATGGCCCAGATCCGCGAACGGGCCCGCTTCGAGGTGCCCCGCATCCTGGAGATCGAGGCGGAGGTGCGCCACGACGTGATCGCCTTTCTCACCAACGTCAACGAACACGTCGGCGACGCGGGCCGTTTCATCCACGTCGGCATGACCAGCTCCGATGTGCTCGACACCGGCCTGGCCCTGCAGTTGCGCGCCTCGGTGCGGGAACTGCGCCGCGAACTTGACGCCCTGGCTGAAGCCCTGCGCGGCCTCGCCCGCGAACACAAGGACACGGTGATGATCGGTCGCTCCCACGCGATCCACGGGGAGCCGATCACCTTCGGCTTCAAGCTGGCCGGCTGGCTGGCGGAGAGCGAGCGCAACCGGGAGCGGCTCGCCAGGCTGGAAAGCGTGGTGAGCGTCGGCCAGATCAGTGGTGCCATGGGCACCTACGCCAACACCGACCCCGAGGTGGAGGCCCGGACCTGCCAACGGCTCGGCCTGGTGCCCGACACCGCCAGCACCCAGGTGATCTCCCGCGACCGCCATGCCGAATACGTCCAAATCCTGGCCCTGGTTGGGGCTTCCCTGGAGCGGTTCGCCACCGAGATTCGCAACCTGCAGCGCACCGATGTCCTGGAGGTGGAGGAGAATTTTGCCAAGGGGCAGAAGGGCAGCTCAGCGATGCCCCACAAACGCAATCCGATCCGCAGCGAGCGCATCTCCGGACTGGCAAGGGTGCTGCGCGGCTACACCATCGCGGCCCTGGAAAACATGGCCCTCTGGCACGAGCGGGACATCAGCCACAGCTCGGTGGAGCGGATGATGCTGCCCGACTGCTCGGTGACCCTGCACTTCATGCTGCGCGAGATGACCGAGGTGGTGAAAGGCCTGGGGGTCTACCCGGAGAACATGGCCCGCAACCTGCATATGTACGGCGGCGTGGTGTTCAGCCAGCGAGTGCTGTTGGCCCTGGTGGAGAGCGGCATGGGTCGCGAGGAGGCCTACCGGGTTGTACAGCGCCACGCCCACAGCGCCTGGAACCGCCCTGGCGGCGATTTCCGCGCCAATCTGGAAGGTGATCCCGAGGTTACGGGCCGCCTTTCGCCGGAGCAGTTGGAAGCCTGCTTCACCACCGACCTGCACCGAGCCCAGCTGGAGGTGATCTGGGGGAGGCTGGGGATTTGATCTGGTTCGCCCAGGCCGATGCCATCTACGCGGTGGTGAGCACCACGGGGCTGCTGCTCATCGTGTGGCTTGTTCTGCGTCCCCGCTGAGGAGATGGGTGAGGCACCCTCCCTGGGCGTGATCGGTGCCGGCGTCGCGGGGTGTGCCCTGGCAGCGACCCTGCGGCGGGGGGGCTGGCCCGGCTGGATCGGTCTGTGGGAGGCGGGCCGGGGCCCGGGGGGTCGGGCCGCCACCCGCCGCTCCCGCCACGACCCCAGCCTGGCCATCGACCACGGGGCTCCCCTGTTCAACATCGACAGCGAACCCCCGCCGGCCCTGTTGGCCCCCCTGCGGGCCGGCGGCTGGATCGAGCCCTGGAGCGGGGAATGCGTGGATCTCGACGTCGACGGGGCTCTGGGCCACCCAAGCCGCGATCCGCTCCTGAGGGGACAGCTGTGGCGCGGCTGCGGTGGCATGGAGCGCATGGCCCATGGGCTGCTGGAGCTGGCGGAGCGCAGTGCCCCTGTGGAGCGCCACTGGGGCCATCGGGTGCGGCGGCTTGAACTCCGGCCCGGCGGGGGATGGCGCCTCTTCAACGGCGATGGGGAGGATCTGGCGGAGGTGGATTGGCTGGTGCTGAGCGGCAGCCTGCTGGCCCACCCCCGCAGCACCGAGCTGCTGGGATGGCCCGAGGTGCCCCTGCGCCAGGTGGCCGCCACCAGCCGCGATGGGCGGCTTGAGGCCGCGGTGACGGCGATCGGGAAAATCCGCTGGGAGGGGCGCCTGAATCTGCTGGTGGTGATTCCTGCCGATCAGGCCGAACCCTGGCGGAATCTTCCCTTCCGGTTGGGGGCGTGCAGTACGGAGGCCCAGGAGCGGTGGGGTCTGAGCCGCCTGTCGATCCAGCCGCTGGTGGACGGACGCTGCGTGGTGGTCGTCCACTCCACCGACGCCCTGGCGTCGCGCCACAGGCTTGTCTTCGGGAGCAGCTCCAGCGTGGCTCAGGAGTTGGACCAGCGACCCTCGCCAGAGGCAGAAACGAGACTGATGCTGAAATTGGGGGAGTCCCTGATTCAGGCTCTGGCGCCCTGGATTCCACCCGAGTTGGGCGCGCGCAGCCTGGAGGGCGCCGATACGAAATTGATGCGCTGGGGGGCAGCTTTTGCGAGGAACCCTGGCCTGGATCCAGCTCTGGCGATCTGCCCGGACAGTCGGATCGGCTTCTGCGGGGATTACCTGGCCGGCAGCGGCTTTGGGCGGGTGGAGGGGGCGCTGCGGAGCGCCGAGGTCTTGGGGGAACGCCTGCTGGCGATCAACGCCAAGACCCCGGCGCCCTGAGCGGGATCAGCCGAGGCCGATCTGGGACAGGATGCCCTGGCCGGTGAGCAGTTCGGTGGCGAGACCGATGACAAAGCCAAGCATGGCCAGACGGCCATTCCAGGTCTCGGCGAAGGCAACGAAACCGAAGCGGGATTCGGGAGCGGCCATGGTGAATGTTGCAGTTCGCTTCGAAATGTAAACGAAGGTAAAGGCGCTGGGAAGG
>JBIIND010000248.1:0-3509 GCA_044337665.1 Cyanobium sp. | reverse complement strand
CCGGGCACCAGGGTGCCGATCCCCTTGAGGGCCAGCACGGTGAGGTTGCGCTTCGGCAGGCGATCCAGGCGTTCGAGGATGGTGCTCATGCGGCGGGCTCCAGGATCGGGGTGCGAAGGATGACGGGTTCCCGCTGGCCAGGAGCCAGGGCGCCCGGGTTGGCGGGGGTGCGGCTGGTGGCAACCGGATTCAGCGCCGCCAGGCCGGCCAGGTCGAAGGCTCCGAGCAGCTCATGGCGCGTGTCCTGATCCAGTCCGGCACCCTGGCCGATCACCTTCACCTGGAAGCGATCCGCCACCAGCAGGGCGCTCGCCTGGGATCCCTGCTCCACCAGCGGCCAGCCCCGCAGCCGCTCGGCCGAACGTTCGAATTTGCCGCGGGCCTCGGGTGCGGTGGTGGTGTCGGAGATCGCCAGCAGGGCGCGCGTCTCCCCGCCGCTCTTCAGCCGGGCCTCGCTGAAGCCCCGCTTCTCCTGGGTGAAGACGATCGTTTCGCCGGGCTGCGGCTTCGGGAACAGCCGGTTGAAGGCGGTGCCGTTCACCACTTCGCTCTTGGGAAGGTCGCCCACCGTGCCTCCCGGCAACCAGGAGCGGAATGGCAGGAACAGGAAGGCGCCGATCAGCAGACCCGCGATCAGCAGCAGTCCGAGACCCCAGCGCAGGATGCGGGACATCGGGAACGGGAGGCACAACTGTTGATTTGGTAGCAACGGAAGCGGACCCGCGCCACGAACCCCTCAACCCAGACCCACCAGCCGCAGGGAGTACTCCCACACCCGCCGGGCGGTCTCCGGGTTGCAGGCCTGCTCCGAAAGCTCCTGGCTGAATTGCTTGCCTCCCTTTTTCTGCCGGTTGCCCCAGCTCCAGTGCACGCCGGAGACGGCGAACTCCGGATCGGCCACCACCTGCGCCACCCGCTCACCCGCCAGCGCCTGACTCACGTATCCCCCGGTGATGTTCTTCTGAAACCAGGGGAAGATCGTCTGGAACGCCTTGGGGGTATGGCGGAACAACGGCGTGTCGGCCACGCAGCCCGGGTAGAGGGAGGTGAAGACAATGCCCGTGGGCTGGTGCAGGCGGCGGTGCAGCTCCTGGGTCGTGATCATCGTGCAGAGCTTGCTGTCCTTGTAGGCCTTGCCGGGTTTGAACGCCTTGCCGTCCGCCATGGCGATCGGCGCCCTGAACCCGGCGGCGAAGCCCGCCAGATCGCCGAGGTCGGCCGGGGCGGGGATCGGGATCCGGCCGCCCAGCTCCTTCGAATTGGCGGTGACGGTGCCGAGGATCACCAGGCGCCGGGAGGGATGGCTGGAGCGCTCCAGGTCAGGGAGCAGCAGCTGGATCAGCAGGAAATGGCCCAGATGGTTGGTGGCCATGGAGATCTCATAGCCCTGGGGGGAGCGCTCCGGCTGCTTGAGGCGCGGCAGGTAGACCGCCGCGTTGATCACCAGCGCGTCAAGGGGGCGGCCGGTGGCGTGGAAGCTCTCCACCAGGCTGCGCACGCTCTCCAGATCCCCCAGGTCCACCACCAGGTGCGTCACCGAAGCGTCGGGGATCGCGAGCGCCGCCTGGGCTCGTCGCGCCTTTTCGGTGTCGCGGCAGGCCATCACCACATGCCAGCCGCGGTCGCTCAGGGCTTTCGCCGCGAACAGGCCCACCCCCGAGGAGGCCCCGGTGATCAGGACAGTGCCGGCTGGGGAGGGCATGGAAACGAAGGGGTAGGGCAAACGGCGCCCACCCTAGGGACGGACCTGTCGGGCCTCCCCCGGGATGGGTGCGTCGGGCGCGCTCGCAAACGGTGCGCCGTCCTGCCAGACGACGCGCATCCGGTTCGGGGCGATCCACTGGCTCTGCTCCCGGATCAGGCGCTGCTCCCCCTCGATCCGGAACAGGGTGTCGAAGCGCTCACGGGCCTTCGCCAACTTCGCGGCCTCCAGTTCGAGGACGGCGGTGATCTCCCCCTGCCGCTCCATGCGTTGCTGGTAGGCCCCGGCCACGCGCATCAGGCTGACGCCCGCCACGGCGATCAGGCCGATCTTCACCATCAGACCGATCACGCTGCAGAGGAGCTCCTGGCGCTCCTGGCTGAGGGCGAGCTCCTGCCCATCGCCGCTGACCCCAGCCAGAGCACCGGGCACACCCGCCGCGGAGGTCGCCGGCGCGTCGAACGGTGGGATGGGGGTGGTGAAGGGATTCGGCAGGCCCGGGATGGCGGGAGCAGGGTCCAGCGCGCCTCCATGGGGCCTTCGACCCCGACCGGCAGGACGGGCGGAGGGGGCCCGGGAGGAAGGGGTGCGGTTGGCTGGGGGGGGGGTGAAGGGGCGCACCGGCGGCGGGCGGCGGACCCCACGCTTGTACCACCCCTGCGGGGCGCTGCCAAGGGCGGGGCTCAGGCCTTATACAGGCTGAAGCAGAGACGCACGGCCAGCACGCCCGCATGGGCAGCCACCACCAGCGCGATCAGGATCTCAACCTGGTTGATCGTCGTGGCCATGGGGCGAAGTCGCGTGGGAGTCAGGCCCATTCTTCGCGCCCGCCTGGCTACGGTCCACCCCTGGCCTACCGCCTGTCACAGCTCTTGATGGCTGACGCCGCCGCCCCCTCCGCCGTCCCCACCGGCTCCGCGCCGGACCCGGCCACTCCCCCCGCTCCCCAGGCGGCGCCGCCGCAGCGGCTCACGATCGGGGCCGACGCCATCCGCAGCCTCGATCTCTCCCCCCTCTCGGACTGGGCCAGCCTCGAGCCCGCGGCCCTGCTTTCCGCCGCGGGCAGGCTGGAGCTGGCCTTCGACTGGCCGCGCCCCGCGGACGATCCGCGCGAGCTCTCGGAGATCCCGGACCTGCGGCTCTGGAGCCTGCGGGCCGATGCCTGCCATCCCTGGCTGCCCCTGGTCCTGGAGCGCGCCGGCGGCCAGCTCACCCGCCATGTGGCCATGCTCCTGCCCCACGGCTTCAGCCGCAGCGAGGGCATCCGCTTCGCCCCGGAGAGCCTGGAGCTCTGGCTCCCCCATCGCCTGTTCCTGCTCGACGACTGGCTCCGCCACGCGGGCCTCAACGGCCGGGCCGGCCTCGGCCAGCTGGCGGCAGTGCTGGGCTACGAGCTCGACCCGGGCTTCTGGATCCCCCTGCCCCCACCGCCCGGGACGCCGTGACGGCGCCGCCCCGGGCCCGCTGGATTCCGCCCCTGCGCCTGGAGGGGGCCCGGCAGATGGCCATCGACGAATGGTTGCTCGATCAGACCCTCCACGCCGCCCCCGCCCGGCCCGTGCTGCGCTTCTACACCTGGTGCCGGCCAACCCTTTCGATCGGCTTCCACCAACGCCGGCTGCCCGCCCACTGGCCAGGCGTGCTGGCGAACGGGGGGGTGGATCTTGTGCGGCGGCCCAGCGGCGGCCGGGCCGTCCTCCATGCCGGTGAGCTGACCTATGCCCTGATCTGGCCCCAGGCCCCCCAACGCCGCACCCAGGCCTACGGGCTGGCCTGCCAGTGGTTACAGGCCGCCTTCGCGCAGCTG
>JBIIND010000247.1:0-3511 GCA_044337665.1 Cyanobium sp. | reverse complement strand
AGCAATACCTTCTACGATACATTCAAAGCAATCATTTCCGGTGAACCAATAGATAAGGATGAAAAGTCGGAATTTACAAGAGGCATCAGTTATGCAGCATCACTATTGGGAGTCCTCAATCTTGGCATTCTGATCTCAGTTCTGCATAGCAGGATGAACCGCCGTTGACTAGGCATTTGTACTCGGGAATTTCAAGAGTATCTCGCGGAAGTTCCTAAGTGACCAGATGCTTTTTTCTTACGTCACTTTTGGGAGTTGCGAACAGTCAGGTTCTTCATAGCCAAGTACGGTGCTGAACATGTGAAAGCAATGGTCTTTCTCAGTATTCAGAAAGAGATGAAATGTTAGCTGGATGCCAATTTATTTTGGCCTGGAAGTTGCATCTTGATCCTGCTTCCCTCCGAAAGGCCACTTACAATTCATGGGCCATGGGAAAGGCCACTTACAATTCATGGGCCATGGGAAACGCCGCTCCATCCTTAAGCCATCCTGCAGCTTGCTTTGGAAGTTTTGCAATGACTGTGCAGAAGTTGGCTTTTCAGATACGTACTCATTATAGATATCAGACTTGAGGTCGTGCCCATCCTTTAATAGCCTGCCATAAAGTTTCCATTTTAAGCTGTTCAAAACAAAAAGCAGAAATAGCATTAAGATGGCAACACTAAACATATGATTAGACAAGCTAGCGCCAGCTTGTGACAAAGCAGGGGGCTGTGGCTTGTCCTGCATGGACTGTAATAGAAACAAGAAAACTGGCGCAAGAACTAGAGTCAGATTGATTAGCACATAGGAAATCCTCCCATGCAGCCGATGCAATTCGCGCCATACCTCAAGCTGATGATCTAGGCGGTGATTAAGCCAAGCTAATTCATCCTGGAGTTTACTCATTGCTATAGTGCGGCATGGGTGAGGTGTTAAACTTTCACGCTGGGGGGATGCGTGAAACTGGTGGGATGTGCTGCTTGCTGCCAAGCTCTGCTGATTCTAGCGAAGATCGCAACTGATCCCTCTACATAGCCGAAACGGGCTTGCCCCCGCAACGCCAGCACTCAACCATCTTGGCAGTGTTGACCCAGCTGAGGCCGGTCGCAATCCCATAAGAGCCCCCGTTTCTCGGACGAGGCCATTCGGGACCTGTCAATGCCTGAACTTGGATGACTGGAATATTTCGGTTGGCTGGCGTCCCCCGCAGTGGTGTAATTCCCCCGGCACCCCCACCCCGGCGTAGCCGGGGTGGGGGTGCGCACTTCAGGGAATCGGCTCCACGGCTGACGTTGCAAGGGGTGGGCAAGCCCGTTTACCGGGTTTGCGAACTGAGGTGGTCTGGTTTTCTGGACAGCCCCCATCGTTAACCTCTGAAGCGGGGCACCGTCCCTGAAAGGGGCTCCCACAGTAGGCGCAGCCTTCTCCGCAGGAGTTGAGCAAGCGCCGCACCCACAGCCCCGAGTTCAAGGCCAGGGTCGCCATGGAGGCGATCAGTGGCCGCAAAACGATTCAGGAGATCGCCGCAGAGCACGCCATCCATCCGATCCAGGTGAGCCAGCGGAAGCGGCAGCTGCTGGATGGAGCCAGCGAGCTTTTCACCAGGGGGAAGAAGAGCAAGGATCAGAACGAGGGGCAAGCCAAGGAGGCTGAGCTGTTCCAACAGATCGGCCGACTGCAGATGGAGTTGGAGTGGCTCAAAAAAAATCTCAGCTGCTCTGATGCTCGTGAACTCCGCAAGCGGGTCGATCACGACCATCCCAAGCTCAGCATCAGCCGGCAATGTGCGCTGCTGGGTCTGCCTCGATCCACCTTGTATTACCAGCCCACACCGGTGCGTGAGTCGACGCTGCGGATCATGGCCAGAATCGATGTTCTCTACCTGGAAGATCCCTGCAGCGGCAGCAGCGTCCCGCCGCGCCAGTCCAGCATCGGCGAGGACCCCGCGTGCGCGCTACGGGATGCGGCACAACCAATGCCAGAGCTGCCGTAGTAGATTCAACTACAACGAACGACACCCCTCATATGGCCAAGGCGCGAGGAGCTGGCACGCCCCAGGCGGTGCGTTTGCCGCCTGAGTTGCTGGAACGCATCGATCGCTACGCCGCCCGCCTAGAGGGTGAGTTGCACCTGTCGGTGAGCCGCAGCGACGCCCTGCGGCGCCTGCTGACCCTGGCCCTGGAAGACGCCGAGGACACCGCCGAAGCCGAAGCCATTCTGCGGACCAACGAACCACGGGTGAGTTGGGAGGAACTCAAAGCCGGCTCTGCCACACCAGCTCAGGCGAACCAGTCTTGACCTACCGAGTCGAGTTCGTCCGCTCAGCTGCCAAGACGTACAGCCGCCTGGATCCGGTGCTGCAGCGTCGGGTGGACCGAGAGCTCAACCGGCACAGCGAGACGCCCCGCCATCCCGGCGTGATTCGCTTGCAATCGGACGAGGAGCTCTACCGCGTGCGGATCGGCGATCTGCGCCTGCTGTTCAGCGTGGAGGATCAGGTGCTCTTGGTGCTGATCGTCAAGATTGGCCAACGGGGCTCTGTGTACCGCGGCTGATCCACACCCCCCACTCCCGACACTCCCCCATGAGCGCTGAAGCCAACCGCATCATTCAGAAGCTCTGGAGCTATTGCACCGTGCTGCGCGACGACGGCCTCTCCTATGGCGACTACCTGGAGCCGCTCAGCGTGCTGTTGTTCCTCAAGCTCGCCCATGAGCAGACTCAGCCTCCCTGGAACCAGGAATCGCCGGTGCCCGAGGGCTACGATTGGAGCACCTCGGCAAGCACCATGGCCTGCTCGGGTTGGTGTTCCGCAAGGCCCAGAACAAGATCCAGGATCCGGCCAAGCTCAAGCGCCTGATCTCCGACCTGCTCGACAAAGAACGCTGGATGGTCCTCAGCGCTGACATCAAGGGCGATGCCTATGAAGGTTTGCTGGAGCGCAACGCGCGGGATACCAAGAGCGGCGCCGGCCAATACTTCACCCCCAGGCCCCTGATCGACGGGATCATCGAATGCCTCGCGCCCCAGCCGGGGGAAACGATGATCGACCCCGCCTGCGGTACCGGCGGCTTCCTGATCGCCATGTTCCTCTACATCGTGGAGCATTTCCGTGAGATAACGCGCGAACAACGGGATCACCTGCGCCACCAGGCCCTGCATGGCACCGACATCGTGCAGTCGGTGATTCGGCTCTGCGCCATGAACCTGCTGCTCCACAACGTGGGGCCCACCCCCGGGCAGATCGACGAGGTGCGGCGCCAGCTGTTGGCCGAAGGGGTTCCACCTGATCAGGTAGATGACCGGCTCGATGCCATGCTGCCCGTGCGCACCGACGACGCTCTACGGGAGCTGGGATCCAAGCGCTACAACATCGTGGCCACTAATCCACCCTTCGGGCGCAAGTCATCGATCAAGGTGATCGGTGAAGAAGGCGATGTGGGCAGCGAGGCCATCACCTACGAACGCGATGACTTCTGGGCCAGCACTTCCAACAAACAGCTCAACTTCCTGCAGCACATCAAGTCGC
>JBIIND010000246.1:0-3515 GCA_044337665.1 Cyanobium sp. | reverse complement strand
GGTTCTGCGCCGCCAACCTGGCCCCCGCCGGCCAGTTCGCCGGCCGCGGTTTCAGCGACAGCCTCTATCTGCTCGGCGAGGAGACCACGGCGGGGCGCTTCTTCGCGCTCGATCCGGCCAGCCGCAGCCTCCTCCATGTGCCGGCCTTCGGCCTGGGTTCCTGGGAATCGGCCACGCTGGTGGATACGGGCCATGCCGCCACGGTGGCGGTGCTGCTCTTCGACGATTCCGGTGGCGCCCCGCTCTACCTGTGGGTGGGGCAGAAGCTGGCGGGCAGTGCCGATCCGCTGGAGCGCAACGGCATCGCCGCCAGCTCCGGCCGCCTCTATGCCTGGAAGGCGGAGGGGATCGCCCCGACCCCCGATGGCCTGGCGGCCGTGGCGCTCAACACCCCGGTGCCGGGCGGCTGGGTGGATCTGGGCAGCGGCAGCCAGATCGCGGCCCTGACCACGGCGGCGGCCCAGCGCAGCCTGGCCACCAGCCAGGGGGCGATGACCTTCACCCGCATCGAGGACGGTGATGTGAACCCGCTCACGGGTCGCCAGGTGGTGTTCAACAGCACCGGCGGCAGTGGCAGCGACCTGTACGGCGGCACCTATGGGATCGACCTGGCGGCCAGCTTTGCGGCCAATGGGCAGCTGCAGGCCGGCGCCACCACCACGCCGCTGCGGGTGCTGGTCGACACCGACCGCCTCACGGGGCTGGACCGTCAGACCGGTGTGCGCAACCAGGACAACCTGGTGTGGGCGGGCGACGGCACGGTCTACCTGCAGGAGGACCGCTCCCTGCCCAATGGCACCGCCAACGGCGCCTTCGGCGCCCAGGAGGCCTCGATCTGGGCCGTGGATCCCCTCACCGGCGCCAGCAGCCGCTGGGCCCAGATCGATCGCAGCGCCGTGCCCAGCGTCTACGGCCAGAGCGACAGCGCCCCCAGCGACGTGGGCAACTGGGAGTCGTCGGGAATTCTCGACCTCTCCCCGATCTATGGCGCCACCCCTGGGTCGCTCTTCCTCGCCAACGTGCAGGCCCACAGCCTCACGAACGGCAACCTGCTCGGCTCCGGTTATCTCGTCGAGGGGGGCCAGCTTCTTTTCCTCCAATCCACCATCTCCTGACATGCATCCCCTGCAGCGCATCGTTCCCAGGTTGGTTGCTCCCCTCGGCGCCTCCCTCCTCACCTGCCTCTCCCCGGGCCCGGTCGCGGCCCAGTCCCTGGGTCCGGCGCTTGTCTCCTTCAGCCCCGGAGTTCTTGGCGGTAACGACAACTTCGCCGGCACCATCGGCTGGGACTTCCGGCTCGAGCGCCCCTACAACGTCGCGGCCCTCGGGTTCTATGACGCCGAGGATCCCGGCCTGCTCTCGGCCCATGCGGTGGGTATCTTCCACGCCACCACCCGGGAGCTGCTGGTGAGTGGTCTGATCCCCGCCGGTACGGCGGCTCCGCTGCAGAACGGCTTCCGATGGCTCAGCGTTCCGGCCGTCACGTTACCGGTGGGTTCCTATGTGATCGCCGCCGTGATGCCCGGTACGGGGGCCGTCAGCTTTGATCCCTTCATCGGCCTGGCCAGCGACCCGCTGCTGGCTTCCGGCGTCTTCCTGGACGGCAAAGCGCTCAGCGGCGCCTCCCCGCTCGGCGAGCTGGTCTTCCCCGACAGCGACGAGGTCAGCTTCGCGGGCTTCTTCGGGCCCAACTTCGCGGAGGTGCCCGGTCCCCTGCCCCTGGCCGGCGCCGCCACCGCCCTCGCCTGGAGCCGGCGCCTGCGGCGTCGGGCGCACCGCCAGGCCCGCCGCTGAAGCCCCGGGCCGCCTGCCTACGGTGGGGGTCCCCACCCCCCGCCGCGCCTGGATCCCCACCTCCTCGCCCTGATCCCCTCCCCCGGCGACCTGCTGAAGGCGGCCCTGCCCGCCCTGCGTTCGCCCCTGGGCGCGGCGGCCTTCGTGCCGCTCTATGCCCTCTGGGTGACCCTGCTATTGCCGGGGGTGTGGGCCTCGATGCTGGCCGGGGCTCTTTACGGCACGGTTCTGGGCAGCCTGCTGGTGTTCCTGGGGGCCAGCCTCGGGGCGGTGGTGGTGTTCCTGCTGGGCCGCGGCTGGTTGCGGGAGTGGGCGCGCCGACGCCTGGCCGCCACCCCGAAGCTGCGGGCGGTGGAGCAGGCGGTGAGCCGCGAGGGCTTGCGGCTGGTGCTGCTCACCCGCCTGTCGCCGGCCTTCCCCTTCAGCCTGCTCAACCTGGCCTATGGCCTCAGCGAGGTGACCCTGCGCGACTACACGATCGGCCTGGTGGGCATCCTGCCGGGCACGGTGCTCTTCTGCGGCCTCGGCGCCCTGGCCGGCGACGTGGCCCGCTTCGGCACGGTGCTCGCCGGCGAGGCCGACGCGCTCACCTGGGCGGTGCGCCTCCTGGGGATCGGCGCCACGGTGGCGGCCACCGTGCTGGTGACGCAGGTGGCGCGGCGGGCGTTGGCGGAGGGGGAGTAGCTGGAGGTGGAGTCGTTGCAATGGGATCGTCTGGAGGGTTTGGAGGAAGGGGAGAAGGTGGGGCTTAGCCTCGCTGCGATCAAGAATGGCTCAGGCTGTTTGAGGCGCCAATAACGGCTTGGATTGTTTATTTGCGGCCTGAATGGATTAACCGCAGTTTGGAAGGTGTCAGAGTCGGCGGGAAAGGCAATTCAAGCTGAGATCTCTTTCCTGAGCGCGAAATGCTTCAAGCGCTAAGTAGAGCCGGGCTTGCCTATTTCAAGTCACTTTCCGCGCGGAGGCTCGGGATCCTGAGTTTATTGCTTCGAACAGTTTTATGTGGATCCGTATAAGCCGCCAGGAGCATGCGGAGGTATTCAAAAACTCTTGTCAAGACAGGATTCTGGCCATGTTACCAGCTGCTCTCGCCGCCTTGACGCTGCCAAATGAGATCGAGGGGGATTTGACGTGGATCAGCTGAATAAAAAGTTGGAAAGAAGTAAACAGCCGTTCCGATCCAGCCAACGTAATCAGCATTGCAGGGGTGTTGCTGCAGCGTCTGGCTTTTCCCCAGCACTGGGAGCGAGGCTCTGCTTTGAACAGAGTTTGGCAGCCTGCTGGTCACCAACTGTCTGCCGGGATGGCGAATGTAGCATTCATGTCAGTCACCCAGATGGTGAGGTGATGTTTTGGCTCAGCCCAAGCATTGAACTTTCTCGCAACATCGGTCAAGCTCGTCAAAAGATTAAAGACGCAGAGCGAATAGTCGATTCATGTCAACTGCAGATCACTGATGACTGGACCAATCACTTTGGAAGCTGAGGTCACGACTGTGACTGGATATTGCGTCTGGATGCTTATTGATGATGATGAGCTTGCGCTTCCCTATTCCGAGTTTCCCTGGTTTACGGCAGCTACGATTCAGCAGATCCTCAACGTCCTGAGACCGACAGTCGACCATCTCTATTGGCCTGATCTTGATGTTGACTTGTTTGTTGAGTCGATACGCCATTGTGAAAACTTTCCCCTGAGAGCGAAGAGCACTGTCCAACCACGCC
>JBIIND010000244.1:0-3563 GCA_044337665.1 Cyanobium sp. | reverse complement strand
AGCTTCACCGACCTGATCTGACCCGCTTGCAGAGCCACGATGCGCCCTCCCCATCCCACTGACCCGCCGCCCCGTCTCTCCCCGGGTGGACCCAGCCGGGGCGTGACCCTGCTGGAACTGCTCCTGTACGTGCTGTTGGCGTCGGGCCTCACGGCGCTGGTGAGCCAGACGCTGGTCAGCAGCATCCGCAGCGACACCAGCATGGAGCTCCACCAGAGAGCCCTTGCCCTGTGGAGCCGCATCAGCTTCCTGATCGAAACCGATGTGGCCGAAGGCAATGCGATCCTGCGGAATCAATCCCTGGACGGCTGCGGGACGGCCACCGCCAATTCCCTGTTCACCGTTATGGTGCCGGTGGAAGTGACGACCGCCGGCACAAATGAGGCCCAGCTGCGAACCGTGCCGATTCACTACTACATGGAGAACCAGAACCTGATGCGCTGTGGGCCACCCTTCAACACCGATGGCAGCCTGCAGGTGGGCGCGAAAGCCACCGGCTCAGACCTCTCCCCCGCCCTGGTGGGGCGCCGCGTCAGCCTGGCGTTGCAGCCGAGCATCCCCGCCGCAGACGCGGGCCGTTCCGTCCATTACCACCTCAGTTTTACAAGCAACACCGGCCAGGTCATTCTGCCTGGGGTGCGCAGCGCCATCGCCCGTACCCGCATGGCCCCCGTCCTGCCGTAGGGCCGGCCGGCCGGAGCGCCCCGGGGTCGTCAGCTCCGCCTGGGCACCGTGCTGGGGCCTCCGTCTCGCACGGCGTGATAGCCGGGGGAGAGGATCTCCACATCGGCCGCGGCGAACTGATCCTGGATCGCCGCCAGCAGGTCGGAGAGGGTTTCGCGGTAGCGGCCCACGTCGCGAACGCAGGCGTCCAGTTCGTAGCTGATGTGGAAGTCGTTCAGGGAGGTCTGAAGCACCCGGGGGGGAGGGTCGTCGCTGATGCCGGGCACGCCCATGGCCGCCGCCAGCAGCAGGGCGTGCACCTGCCGCCAGGGCACGTCGTAGCCGATGGTGACCGTGGTGGCCAGGGCCACGGGGCGCTGGATCTCCCGCTGGGCCAGGCAGTAGTTGGTGATCGAGGCACCGATGACGGTGGCGTTGGGAATGCTCACCAGCTCGTTGCGCGGTGTGAGGATGCGGGTCACCAGCAGGGCGCTGTCCTGCACCACCCCGACCACCCCGTTGATGTCCACCCGATCACCCTCGCGGAAGGCGCGGGTGTAGATCAACATCAGACCACTGATCACGTTGCTGGCCACGGCGCTGGAGCCCAGGGCCGCCAGCACCCCCACGAAGATGCCGGCCCCTTGGAAGGTGCGGCTGCCCGATCCCGGCACATAGGGGTAGGCGATCACCAGTCCCACCATCAGCAGGCCGCCCGCCACCAGGCGCCCCGTGGGCAGGGCCCACTCCGGATAGAAGCCGGGAATCTGCAGGCGCCCGCGGGCGATCTCCCCGAACCAGGCATGGCTCGCCCGGATCGCCAGCCCCGTGACCGCCAGGATCAGCGCGATGCTCAGCAGATTGGGGATCGAGGCCACTAGGGCGTTCAGCATCCCTTCCACCAGATGCAGCAGGTGCGCCCGCAGGCCCTCGGCCATCGCCTGGGTTGGTGGGAACAGGCCCAACAGCAGGGGAATCAGCAGATAGCTGATCAGCAGCAGCACCCCCCAGTGGACACTGCGGCGTACCCACTGCAGCAGCTCCCGCAGCTGCGGCTCATCGAGCAGGTGGATGCCGCCCAGGCGCAGGGCGGGCAGGTGGGCATTGTCCGGCTGGGACAACCAGGAGCTCAGGCGGGCATTCAGGAGGATCTGGCCCCGCATCCAGAGGATGTAGAGGAGCAGCACCCCAGCAGCCAGGGCCGTGCCGCGCACCCAGGCGGTGGGGTTGTTGTTGGTGCGGTACTGGCGGATCGCGCCCCGCAGCTGATCGCGGTACCGCTCCGCCAGGGCAGGGCGGTCGATGTTGAAGGCCGCGGCCGCCCGATCATCCACGGCGAGCAGGGGTTGGAAACCGCCGTCCGGCTTCTCCAGGCCGAGCATCGAATAGGGGGGGTCGTCGCGCACCGCGAGCATGGCGGGATCGACGCGCGGATCCTGGGCCAGGCGTTGCAGGGTGGCGGAGGCGCGCGCCGCCACCTCCTCGGGGCGCTGGGCGCCGGCCACCCGGCGCAGCTCCATCACGGGACGGCCATCCAGCCGTACCCAGGCCGGGGCTGGCGCTGGGGCTGGGTCCGGGGCCGTCGGCGCGGCCCAGGCCGCCGGCAGGAGCAGGACCAGCAGCAGTCCCAGCAGGGCCCATATCCCCAGGCCCCGACGACCCAAGGGGCGGGGCGGCTGGTGGCGCTCAGCCACGGGGGCGGGCGGCCGCATCCCAGGCCTGCCAATCGTCACTCGCTTTTTCCTCATCGATGAAGGTGCGGCGCACCACCCGGCCGTCGAGCAGCGACTGGGAGCAGCGGAAGCGGTGGCGGCCATCCGCGCTGCAGTGGATCACCTCCAGCACCTCCGGGCCGCCGGGCAGCCGCGGGCAGAGGCGCAGCACCGCCGCCGTGCCCCCATCGCCGCCGCCCCCCTCCGGCAGATCGATCGCCCAGCCCGTGAACTGCCCGTTGCTGAACCACACCCGTCCGTCCCGGATCTCCCCCTCCGAGTCAAACGCCTGCTCCGAGCCATCCGGCCAGCGGTAGTGGTTGGTCTGGTGATAACACAGCCGTCCCTCCCGCTCCTGGACGCGCAGAACGATGGTGCTGGCGAAGCTCTCCTGGCCCTGCCCCTCGGCGTCATAGCGGCGGAAGGTGCCGCGCCATACCCCCTGCTGGCGCACCAGGGCCGGCAGCAGCTCCACCGGGGCGCCGTCCGGCGGCAGCCGGTCGAAGAGCAGCCAGCTGAAGCCATCGATCTCACCGCGCACGCCCCCGTCGGCCAGCCGCAGGCTGCGATCGCGATACCAGAGCTGCCCATCGGGCAGAAGCATCTCGTACTCGGCGCACACCTCCCCATCCGTCGGGTGGTTGTAGCGGCAGGCTCGGGGCAGCATCGCCCCCCGCCATCGGTCCAGATCCGGCTCATGGCGGAAGAAGAGGTCGCAACCGGGATGGCGAACGAAGGCCTCCGGCGGCAGGGCGGCCACCGCCTCGACCGCCAGCGGCGCGCGGTCGTAGGGGGGTCCCTCCGCAAAGAACAGCTGCTCGCCCCGCACCGCCCCATGCAGCGCATCCCAGACCAGCCGCATCACCCTCTGCCGGTGGGCCAGCTCCGGCCGGGAGGCGCAGAATTCCTCGAAGTAGATCAGCGTCTCCCCGAGCTGGGGCGCCTCCAGCCGCCGCACCTCCAGGAAGCGGCGCTCGCGGCTCAGTTCCGGGGCCGGTGGCCCCCCGCGGGCCAGGTTGGCCGCCACCTGCCGGCCGTTGTCGAAGCGGCCCAGCCAGCGGGCGAGGATCGCATCGATCTGTTCCCGGAACTCCATCCTGTCGAACGGCGAGGCAGCCGCGCCGTGGCTCACTCAGCCCTCCAGCATCGCCCCCGGCCGGTTCGCCTGCCCCCGGCCCGCCAGAACCG
>JBIIND010000243.1:0-3564 GCA_044337665.1 Cyanobium sp. | reverse complement strand
GGCCCACGACATCCTGGCCGGGTTGCGGGGGGAATTGATCGCCCCCTTCCGCTGGACCGACCTGGGCAGCATGGCGGTGATCGGACCCTGGTACGCCGTCGCCGACCTGCGCGGCTGGCACGTCACAGGCCTGGCGGGCTGGATCCTCTGGGCCCTGGCCCACCTCGCCTTCATCCCCGACACCGAGAACCGCATCGCCCTGTTCAGCAAGTGGATGTGGCAGATCGCCACCCGCCAGCGCACGGCGTTGCTGATCACCGGCCGCCCGGATCAGCATCTCGGGGTGGACGTGGGGCTGACCCGGGCGGAGCAGGGGGAAACAGAGGGGCAACGGCAGGAAGAGCGGGCCGCCTAGGGGTCGCTGGCGCAGCGAGCGGGCCCAGCGTTTGTGGCGGGCGCCAGCGGCGGGTCTCTCCTTCCACCATCCAGGAGGGACGCTTACTTTGCAGATTCTGGGCTAAGGGGGTGGATACACCCCCAATGTCACCTGGCCCAATGGGCCGAACATCCCCCCCCAACCTGTGCCGACGGCCCAGTGGGATGAGGGCTGGGGGATCGATAATCTGGTGATCCGCACGCGGGGCGGCCAAGATGTCCCCGCTCCCGTGCCGCTGCTGGGGGCGGCCTCTGCCTACGGCTTCTCGCGCCGGCTCAGGAGGCGGATCAGCCAGGGAACGGCAAGGCCTTGGTCCGTGATCCGCTGAGCCCTGGGGGTGGGCCTGGCAGAGCGCCGCGCAGGCCCACCCCTACTCGTCACCCGGCCCCACCCCCCGGGAGGTGATCCGGCTGATCAGCACCCCCATCACCACCGCGATGTAGAGGGGGCCGGCGATGCTGAGCATCAGGCTCGTGAGCTGGGCCAGCGGTTGAACCGGGATGATGTCGCCATAGCCCACCGTGGTGAGGCTCACAAAGGCGAAATAATTGATGCGCATGAAGTTGCGCTCCCAGGTCAGCGTCAGCGGCGCCGCATTGACGAGGCCGCCGCCGCGCATCATCGGATCGCTGCCATCGAGGGCGCTGCGGAAGCTGCCCGGGTTGAACGACTCGATCACGCACAGCAGCAGACCGCCGCAGATCCCGAGCAGCAGATAGCCCGCCAGGGCGCCGCTCAGCACCTGCCGGCTCACCCACCGCTCCAGGGCCAGGGCGCTCACCAGCCGCACCAGCGTCCAGAGGTAGAAGAGGGTGAAGCTCACCGCCAGCAGGCCGGCGCTGAAGAACACATGCTGCGGCTCCAACACCCAATAGGCCATGGCGAGCATCGCCGCCAACCCCAGGCCGCGGTAGAGGAGATCCTGCCCCCGCGGCGCCCCGCCCGCCTGGTTTCCCCCCAGCTCCAGCACCACCATCAGCGTCAGCAACTGATAACCCGGGAAGATCAGAAACGACCACCGGCCCGGCAACACCAGGGTGGCCATCAGCGACAGGCACACCACCAGCAGATGGCGGTAGAAGCGATGGCGACGGCGCTCCAGGGCCTGCGACTCCCTCCCACTGGCGGGCGGCGGGTCGGGGGGGCGCGGCGTTCGGGTCACCAGGCAGGCCAGGGGGAACCCCAGGCTAGGGACGGTTTCCCGACTCCACCCAGACCGCTGCACGGCCGCGGGTCGCGGCGGTACTGCCTGGCTGAGGATGAACCGGGGGTGGAATGGCAACCCGAAGCGAACGCAAGATCAGCTTCCTGGGAAACTTCCCGCCCCGCCAGTGTGGCATCGCCACCTTCACCCGCGACATTCGCCAGGCGGTGGCGGAGCAGCGACCGCAATGGAGCACCCCGGTGCTCAGCGTCACCGATCCCGGCTTCCGCTACAGCTACCCCGACGTGGTGCGCTTTGAGCTGCCGGAGCGCAATCTCTCCAGCTATCAGCGCGCCGCCGACTTCATCAATCTCTCCCACACCGATCTGCTGTGCATCCAGCATGAATTCGGGATCTACGGCGGGCCGGCCGGCAGCCACCTGCTCACCCTGATGCGGCGGCTGCGGCTGCCGGTGGTCACCACCCTGCACACCGTGCTGCAGGAACCGATGGCGGAACAGCGGTGGGTGATGGACGAGCTGATCCAGCAGAGCGATGCCCTGGTGGTGATGAGCGAACGGGGCCGTCGCATCCTGGGGGAGGTGTACGACGCCCCGGAGGCCAAGATCCACGTGATCCCCCACGGCATCCCTGACCTGCCGTTCGTGGATCCGAACTTCCACAAGGATCAGTTCGGGGTGGCCGGCCGGCCGATGATGCTCACCTTCGGCCTGCTCTCCCCGGGCAAGGGCATCGAGCACGGCATCGAGGCGCTGCCGGCGATCCTGGCCCAGCACCCCGATCTCGTCTATGTGATCCTGGGGGCCACCCACCCCAATCTGCTGCGGGCCGAGGGGGAGACCTACCGCCTCTCGCTGGAGCGGCTGGCGCGCGGCCTGGGCGTGGCCAATAATGTAATTTTCGTCAACCGCTACCTCGACGATCAGCAACTGAGTGAATACATCGGCGCCGCCGATATCTATCTCACCCCCTATCTCAACGCCGCCCAGATCACCTCCGGCACCCTCGCCCCCTCTACGACGCCAGCAACGGCGGCTGTTTCGACGGCCTCCAACCCGCGGGTGTGAACCGCAACCAAGGGGCCGAGTCCACCCTGGCCTTCCTGATGGCCCTGGCCGACATGAAATTGCTCCACAGCGAATCCCTCACCGCCACCCCATGAGCCACCCGTGCCAGGCCCCCCAGGGGTCGCTGC
Organism: Cyanobium sp.; assembly: GCA_044337665.1. Classification (GTDB taxonomy): domain Bacteria; phylum Cyanobacteriota; class Cyanobacteriia; order PCC-6307; family Cyanobiaceae; genus Cyanobium. The sequence goes on along the minus strand of JBIIND010000243.1, from coordinate 828 downwards.
CCGTGGAGCGACTGGCGCTCCACCTGGAGCCGAACCACCGGCGCGTACTGCTCCGTCCCTTCATGCCCTCCCTGGTGGTCAAACCCACCAGCGGCCAGGGGGACCTGCAACGCCTGGAAACCCTGATGGACCGGCTCGCCGCCCTGCCGGCGGAGGAGAGCGGGCGGGAGCTGGAGCGGTTGCGCCATCGCTTCGGCGTGCGCCACCGCACGTTGGAGAAGCTGGCGCACCAGCGCTGGCAGGACGTGCTGGCGCCGCTGCAGCGGCACCACCGGCTCAAGGGGGAACAGCAGCTGCTGCTCGGCTACTACCTCACCCACGAATACGCGCTGGAGTCGGCGGCACTGTTCAACCCCTCCCTGGTGCCCCATCCCGACCAGAGCGGCCTGGAGGCGGGCAGCCTGCGGGTGGTGCTGAGCCTGCGTGCCACCGGGGAGGGCCACATCTCCTCGATCGAGTTCCGCAGCGCCGTGATCGACGCCCAGGGCAACCTGCACCTCGATCGGGTGTCGCCGGTCGTGTACCAGGGCGAGATCAGCGAACTGGAGAGCAACGGCGAGGCCAGCTACCTGGTGAGCTATGGGGAGGAAAGCCAGCTCAGTGAGCGGGTGTTGTTTCCGGTGGCGGCACGGGAGAGCAACGGCCTGGAAGATGCCCGCTTCGTGCGGCTGGAGGGGGAGAGCCCCCGCGACCTGGCCACCGCCACCGCCTACGACGGGCGGGGCATCCACACCCAGCTGATCGAAACCGACGATTTCCGCCAGTTCCGGCTGCGCCCCCTGCAGGGATCGGCAATCCGCAACAAGGGCCTGGCCTTCTTCCCCCGCC
>JBIIND010000242.1:0-3566 GCA_044337665.1 Cyanobium sp. | reverse complement strand
ATCGCCTCAACCAGGCCTCGGCCGATTCCGCTGCCGATTACCTGGCCAACCTTGGCGCCCTGGTGAACAAGACCTTCACCACCACCTCCGTCAGCCAGGAAACCCAGTCCAGCGGCACGCCCACCCAGAACACGGGCGCCACCCAGTCGCAGACGGCAACGATCACCCAGATCCAGTCCTACGGCGCCAGCCAGGGGCCGCTGCGGGGCCTGATCGGCACCACCGACTCGCGCCTGGGCACCATCACCCTGGTGGGAGATCCGCGGGTGGTGGCGGTGGCCGAGGCCTATCTCAAGCAGCTCGATCTGCGCCAGCGCCAGGTGGCTCTTTCCCTGAAGATCCTCGATGTGGATCTCGGCAATGTCAACACCATCGACAACTCTTTCGCCTACCGCTGGGGCAACAGCTTCATCGTCAACGACAGCGGTACGTTACTCGGTGCGTTCGGACGCAATCTGCCGCCTACGGTCGATGGCTTCAACCGCAGGGTACCGGAGGACATCGGCTTTGAACGCGATTCCGAGGGCAGGATCACCATCGATGCGCCGAATGGGGTTCAGGTCACAGGCCGGGGTGCTTTCGGGGGCAGTTTGGATTCCTCCCAGGAGCTTCCATTGCTTGGCTCCGCCATGCGCAACGGCTCCCGCGTCAGCCCTGGCATCAACTTCCCCAGCAATAATTTCTACGACTTCGTGCGGGCCCAGGTCGAATCCCGCACCACCAAGGTGCTGGCCAGTCCCACCCTGATCCTGCAGGAGAACCCCTCACTGCTGCGCAACGCTGACGGCGCCGCCTCGACCACCACCACCGACGGCCAGCAGGGCATCACCAACATCGGCCTCGATTCACCGATCGGCCGCCGGCGTGCCAACGAGGGCGTGGTGCGGGTGGGTACGAACCTCGTCACCGGGTATGACGTGGAGACCCCCGCCCAGGGAGGCAATGTGGTGTGCACCCCGCAGCTCACCACCGCTGGCCTGGTGCTCGGTGCCCGGGTGGAGAAGATCGACGACAACGGGTTTGTCACCTTCACCCTCTCCCCCAGCATCTCGGCGGTCACGGCCACGGAGAATCCGCCGGAGGGCTGCGGGTCACGCCTGAACATCCTCTCGGTGCGCAGCCTCGACACCGGCGCGGTGCGGGTGCGCGATGGCCAGACCCTGATCCTCACCGGTGTGATCTCCGACCTCGACCAGGAGGAGGTGACCAAATGGCCGATCGTCGGGGATATCCCGATCGTCGGTCAGTTCTTCCGCAAGTCCGGCAAGACCCGCCAGAAGCGCGAATTGGTGATCATGGTGACCCCCCGCATCGTCAACGACACGGAAGGGGGCACCTTCGGCTATGGCTGGCAGCCCTCCACGCCCCAGTCGCGCGAGCTGATGCGCAACGCCATGCCCTGAGCGGGCATGGTCGGGGCCCGGGTCAGAAGCCGAGCGCCGGCATCAGGAATTTGAGGGCCAGGGGCGCCAGGCCCTGGGCCAGGCTGGCGGTGCCGCTCAGCAGCGCCCCGCCGATGCCGTTCCCCCCCGGGGGCTTGCTGGCGGGGGTTTCCAGGGCCCGGGCGGCATCGCGCAGGGCCTTGGCCTGGCCGGCATCGCCACCCTGCTCGTAGAGGCTGGCGGCGTACTGGAAGTCGCGGGCGGCGAGCTGGCTGTTCCCCTGCTCGTTGCGGGTGATGCCCCGGGCCACCCAGCTGATCGCCGCGTCCGGTTGGCGGCGGATCGCTTCGCTGAACAACTGCTCGGCCTGGGGCTGGCGGCCGGCCAGGGCCGCCTCGACCCCGGCGTTGTGCAGTTCGGGGTAGCTCAGCACCTCCGGCGCCAGGCCCCGGGCCTGCTGCCAGTGGCTGGAGCCCAGGGCGCCGGCATCGAACTCGGCGCCACTGAGGTCGCTCTGGCGCAGATCGGTGCCCTCCAGCCGCGCCCCGCGCAGGTTGGCGCCCCGCAGGGAGGCGCCCTGCAGGCTGGTGAAACGCAGATCGGCGCCGCTGAGGTTGGCCCCATCCAGCTGGGCCTGGCCGAGGTTGGCCCGCCGCAGATTGGCGCCGCCCAGCTCGGCGTCCCGCAGGTCGGCGTGCACCAGGTCGGCGTCCTGCAGCTGGCAACCTGGGCAGCGGCGCTGCTCCAGCAGCCGGATCAGGTCGGCGCCGTTGGCGCCGGCCCGGGCGGGCAGGCAGGCGGCGGTGGCCACGGCCACGGCCAGCAGCAGAGCGTGGCGGCGCATCAGGTAGGGGGAGGCTGGACCTGTTGTACCGCGTTTCACGGTGCACCGCCCCCAGCCTGCGGCCGCTGCAGGCGGCGGCCCAGGCGTTGGCGCCAGCGGCGCAGCTCCGCCGCACTCCCCCCCCCCGGCTGGGGCGGAGCGAAGCGGTGGCGCTGATAGGCGGCGACGAACCCGGCCAGGTCGTCGGCGAGGTGGGGCCAGCGCCGCCCCGCCCGCGCCGCGAAGCGGGGCAGGGTCTCCCCCGCCTCCGGCGCCAGGCCGCTCCGGGCAAAGAGGGCCAGCGAACGGTCCAGCTCCCGCCGCCAGGCATCGCGGCGGGCCGGGCGCCGCTGCAGCCGGCTCAGCACCGCCAGGGCCACCGCCAGGCTGGTGGCGACGGCCGCCAGAAGCACGAGCCCCAGCCCATGGCGCCCGTCGCCCAGCAGGCGCCGCAGCAACTCCTCCTGCCCCTGCTGGTCGAATCCGAGCCAGATGCGCGTCCACGCCAGGTCGAGTCCCCACCACTGGTGCTGCAGCCAGAGCAGGGGCCCGCTGCCGTTCCGGCTCGGCTCCCCGATCCCCGTCGACACCCAGGTGGTGGGATCGACGGCGCGCCAGCCTTCCCCCGGCAGCCACACCTCGCTCCAGGCGTGGGCGTTGCCCTGGCGGATGTCGAGGTAGCCACTGCCTCCGATCGGCACGACCCAGTCGCCGCCCCGATAACCGCTCACCACCCGGGCGGGGACGCCGGCGGAGCGCATCAGGGCCGTGAGGGCGCTGGCGTAGTGGCCGCAGAAGCCTTCGCGCCGCTCGAACAGAAAGGTGTCCATGGGGGCGCGCTCCGGCAGGGTGCCCGGCTGGAGCGAGTAGCGGAAGGGCCGCTCCCGGAACCAACGCTCCGCCGCCGCCAGGCGTTCGGGAGTCGAGCCCAGGGTGCTCCAGTCGCGGCCCAGGGCCTCCAACCGGGGGTTGCTGCCCGCCGGCAGCTGCAGGTCCATCGGTCCGGGGGGCTCCCGCCGCCATGGCGCCGGCGCACCATCGTCGAGCACGGTGTACACCCGCCTCTGGCTGGAGGATCCGCGATGGCGGAGCTGGCCGAGGCGGTCGATGCGCACCGTCGGCCCGAGGGGCCGGCCGCTGCCGCTCCACGGGACCGCCGGCAGACCACTGGGCTCATTGAGCCAGAGCTGGGGGTTTTCCCCCTGGGGCTCGGCCGACTCCGTGGGCCGGGGCGCGACGCGGGGCGGGCGGAGGCGATCGTCGCCGCTCCAGCTGCGGCCGTCGAAGCGCTCGTGCACCAGCACCCGCCAGTAGCGCTCCGCGGCGGGTGGGGGATTGCCCCGCGGAAACGCCACCCGCGC
>JBIIND010000241.1:0-3570 GCA_044337665.1 Cyanobium sp. | reverse complement strand
GAAACCGGAAGATCATCGATCCTGCGCTGGCGCTTTGCCGGGGAGGCTGACCCCGCTAGCAGTGGTGGAGACCCCGGCGAATCCGCCCCTTGTTTCCCCTGTTCCTGCTCCTGCTGCTCGCCTTCCTGGCGATCCAGATGCGCAGCCTGGACCAGCGGCTGACCCGTCTGGAAAAGCGACTTTCCTCCAGCGATACCCCTCCGCCGCCGCCGGTTCCCCTTCCGCCCCCGCCGGTTCCCCGGCCGATGGCGGCGCCTCGCCCGCTGTCTCCGCCCTCCCCGGCAGCCCCGGTTCCCCCGACGGTGCCGCAGCCTGCCCAGCCCCCGCAGATCGCCCCCACCATCGGGACCGCGCCCGAGTCCTGGGTGCGGCTGGAGCGGGCCCTGATCGAGAACTGGACCGGCATCCTGGGGGTGGTGGTGCTGGTGGCCGGGGTCACCTTCCTGGCGGTGAGCCTCGCCCTGCGCCTGGGGCCCCCGGCCCGCTTCCTGCTGACGCTGGCGGTGGCCCTGGCGCTGATGCTTCCCTCGGTGCGGTGGGCGCGGCACCACCGCTGGCGCCGGCTCACCCTCTGGATGCGGAGTGGCGGCGCGGCCCTGGTTCTGTTCGCCTGCGTGGCGGCGGGGGGGATGGGGGAGATCGGCCTCCGCTGGCTGGAGGATCCCCGCCAGGCCCTCGCGGTGCTGGTCTTCGGCATGGCGATCAACCTGGCGGTGGCCACGGTCGCGCGCCAGCAGACCACCGCCACCCTGCACGTGGTGGTGAACCTGGTGCCCCTGCTGCTGGTGCCGTCCACCGGCACCAGCATGGCGATCGCCAGCCTGGTCAGCCTGCTGGGCCAGGCGTTGCCCCGCCGCCGGGCCTGGAACCGCCACCGGCTGCTGGTGGGGGCCGCCTACGGATTCTTCCACGGCTGCTGGTTTCTGGAAGCCCCGCCTGGCCTTCTCGCCACCCCGATGGTCCGCGGCGGCGCGGCCCTGGCGGCGGTCCTGGTCTTCAGCAGCGGCCTGCTGCTGCTCCACCGGGGCCGGCAGCTCCGGCGGGCGCTCACCCCATGGCGGCTGGCCAGCCTGGGGCTGCAGTGGGGCGGGATCGCCCTGGCGCTGCTGGTTTACCCACGCCAAGCCACCCTGCGGGCGCTGGCGGTGGCGCTCACGGCCGCCCTGGCCCTGCTGTTCGCCCGCGCGGCCCGGCGGGGTGGCGCCCCTTCCCTGGCCCTGGCCGACACCCTCTGCGCCCAGGCCCTGGCGATGGCGGCGATCCTCAGCCTGGCGCCACTGCCCGTGGACCCCCTGCTGCTCTGGGCGGCGCTGCTGGTGGAATGCGCCCTGTTCCTCGCCTTCGGGCTGCGGCAGGGGGACCTGAGGCTGCAGCGCCTCGGCTGGCCGGTGCTGCTCACGGTGGCGACGGTGCTGCTGCTGGTGGGCCTGTCGGCCTCCCTAGGGACATCGCCGCCGCCGCCCCTGTGGGTCTCGGCGGTGCTGCTGGCGGGCTCGGCCCTGGTCACAGGCCTGTCCGCTGGTCTCCAGCACCGGCCGGGGGTCGCCGAGCCACCAGCGCCGGCGGGGGGTGTGGCGGCGGCGCTGGCCTTCTCGGGATCGCTCCTGGTGCCGCCGCTGAGCTGGCAGCCCCCGCTCAGCTTCGTCTCCCTTGGGGCCCTGTTGCTCACGGCCCGCCGCTTCCAGCCCCCCGGGCTGGTGGAGGGGGTGACGGCCGCGGTGATCTCCACCCATGCCCTGAAGTGGATGGCCCTGCTGCTGGAGGGCCAGCGGGGCCTGGGCGCCCTGCCACCCCTGCTGGCGCTCACCGGCCTGGCGGCGCTGACGATCGCCTGCAGCCGGCGCCCCGCGCTCCGGCTGGTGGCTGTGCATCTGTTGGGCCTCGACCTGGGCCTGGCCGCCTTCCTGCTGGGCGAACCCCTCTCCCCCCTGCTCCCCGGGGTGCTCTGGCTGCTGCTCTCGCTGCTGGCCCTGGAAGCGGCCAACCGGTTGCGACGGCCGGCGGCAAGCCATGCCCTCGGCCTGGGGCTGGCCTACCTGGCCGCCTACGCCGCCAGCTACCTGCTGGTGGTGAGCCAGAGTCCGGCGTATGTGGTGCTGTTCGGGCTGTCGCTGCGGGCCCGCCTGCTGATCCAGTTGTTCGCCCTGGCGGTGCTGCTGGGCTGGTGGTTCTTCCATTCCCGCCCGGAGCTGCGGCGGGACGGCCTGTGGAGCACCGTTCACCCATGCTTCCTCGAGCTGGGGTTGCTGGCGATCGCGGCCCTGATCCTCAGCGAGGTGAGCGCCCCCTGGCGCCCCTTCGCCTGGTCGTTGCTGGCCCTGGTTCTGCTGACGCCCGCGGTGGGGCGGGGGTTCGCGCCGCGGCTGCAGGTGTATGCCGTGCTCGGCCACTGGCTGGCGTGCGCCACGACCGTGGCGATGCTGAGCACCGGCGAGACCGCCTCGCCGCTGTGGCATCAGCAGCCCCAGGCGATCGCCCTGCTGGCCATCGCTCTGCAGGGGCTGTTCCTCCTGGCCAGCCCGCGCTGGTTGCGACCTGAGGCGCTGCGGACCCCGGGAGGGCTGGCCCTGCTGGCGGCCATCGGCGCAGCGGTGGCCCCCAGGCCGCACCGCTGGCTCGGCTACCCCCTGTTCCTGGCGATCGCCCTCTACCTGGCCAGCCGCTACGACCGGGCGGTGCTCACCCTGCTCTGGGCGCTGCTGGCCTTCGCCATCTACGGCCTCAGTGCGGTGCTGCGGGACAACCAGTACCGCACGGTGGCGATGGTGGCGACCGGGGCCTGCCTGCTGCGGCTGGTGGCGGTGGACCTGGCCCAGGCCGACCTGGCCCTGCGCGGCGTGGTGTTCATCGGCTTCGGCCTGCTGATGCTGGCGATGAACGCGCTCTACACCCGCTTCCGGGAGCGCTTCCGGTGAGGCGTTCTTCGGCGAGGGGAGCCTGGCGCTGCCGGGGGAGTGGCCTCAGGGTGCCGGGGGCTGATCCGGCTCCAGGGCGGCCGTCGCGTCCAGGCTGGCGCCGATCCGCTCCGCCAGGGCGAGGCAGCGGTCCATCTCCTCCCAGAGCAATTCGCGGCGGCTGGCGGGCACGGCGAAGGAGCGGTGGTGCAGGTCGCGGCCCAGGTAGAGCAGGGCTTCGCGGATGCGCCGCCAGTCGTCGGCCACCAACGCAGGGGCGGGCTCAGCCGGGGACGCTGGGGAGGACGAAGCGGCAGGAGGCATCGACAATCTGCGGCGGGCAGGCAGGAGGCCTAGCCTGCCGCGACTGTTGAATCACCCGCGCCCCTTCGCCGCCATGGGTCAGAAACCAGCCTTCCAGTACGAGCCCGGCGAGCGCTTCGGCGAGGGGCTCACCACCTCCCGCCCCTGGAACGTGGCGGCCCTCCAGGGGGTGGAGCGGCTCAACGGACGGGTCGCGATGCTGGGCTTCCTGGCGGCGGTGGTGGGCGAAGGGCTGACCGGGCAGGGGATCATCGGCCAGCTGGCGCTGCTGCTGCGCTGGCTGCTGGGCTGAGCTGACCCCGGGCAGGCCCTGCGATGGAGTCGGAGCGCGTCACCCGCAACCGCGATGCGC
>JBIIND010000240.1:0-3577 GCA_044337665.1 Cyanobium sp. | reverse complement strand
TGCTGGTGACCCACGATGCCTCGGTCGCCCAGCGCGCCCAGCGGATCGTGCGCATTCAGGACGGCCGACTCCTGCCCCAGGACAGCGGTTCCGGGCGGGAGGAGGCTTGGGATTCGCCATAGCTTTGCCGATGAGGAATGCGGGCACGACTGGCATGGCACGGGGGCGACGAAACAGAACCCGGATCAAGCTGACATGCCCAGGGCACGGAAGTGCAGGCCGGACAAGCGCCTGCGGGACAACCCGCCACCCCCTTCCGCGGCAAGCTGGTGACCTACAAGTTCAAGCTCTCGGAGGGCAGTGCCTGGACCAACACCAAGCCCGAATCCTGGCTGACATTCGAGGTCAGCGACGGCACCACGGTGACGGTCCACCACAGCACGATGGTGCTGAACATGATCACGAGCATGAGCCGCTGGTGGGAACATCCGATCCTGGCGAGCCGGGCCTGCCAGATCGGCGTGGGGGAAGGCGGCAAACGGCTCCAGGGCTGCCTCACTGGCAGCAATACCGGCACCGGCCAAGCGACGCGCCATCAGCTGCAATTGCCAGAGGACACGTCGATCCACGACTACATGTTCGAGATCCAGTGGTTGGAGAACAGCGTCACCCAAAAAGCTTTGATTCGCATTTCACCCGATACAAAGCCCGTCTGGATTCAGCCGCTGTCCCGTCCTTGAGCCTGGCCATGGGCTGCTCGGTCTCACCCTGTCAGAGTGGCGAAGCCATTCGGCTCTGGATGGCGCGAAAAGAGGCGGAAGCGGCTGCGGGGATGGACCGGAGGGCTGGCCTTGACGCCGCCCGATGGGCGAGCCTGAACCCAGGACGAACGTCGGAAAAAGCGGAGTGAAGTCTATGGTGCTGCTGGTAGCGGCACTCAGGGATTGCGACCCAGAAGGGTCTTGTAGAGACCTTTATGCACCGCCAGAACCCTTCCAATCAGCAGGGGCACCAACACCCCGGGAATGAACAGGAAAACCAAAAACATATAGTTTGGCGGCACAGCCAGGCGAACAGCAATCAGCTTAAAGACAGTCATCACCGGCATATGAAAAACGTACAGCAGAATGGAGTAGGAGCCAAAGAAGCTTAGAATTTCAACAACGCTAGTGCCTGAAAATCGCTTCGCAGCACGAAATGACAACGCCATCACCAACAATGTCAGGGCCAGCTCGGCGATTCCAAAAGGCCTGAGGATGGTGGCCAGAGCGCCCGTTGGCGCTGTGGTATCGATCGAAAAAACGATAGTGTAGGCCAGAGCAAAAACAATCAAAGCCACGGGCCTGGCGATGGGGGCAGCGACAAGACGCGGATAATAGGCGTAGCCCAGCAAATAGAACAAAAAGTAATCCGAGATTTTGTCAAACCCAAAGTAGACCACCTTGTCAAAAATATTTAAGGGAGTCCTCAGCAAAAACGCAAGCAGAATCAAAATCCAAATGCTGCCGCGGAAGACCTTCACCTGCAAAAATGTAAAAACATGAAACAAGAAAAGAACGAATAAGAACCACAACACCACCGACGGCAGCATGTCGCCATTCGATTGCTGCAGAAACAACGCCTCCAGCATTTGCCTGACTGAGGGTGCATTCACCTTGCTGCCCAAGACGGCATTGGCCGCCATGAACAAAAACCCAAGGGCATAAAAGGGGAGCAGGAGCGATTGCGCGATTCGAGAGAGATATTGCCTGGCATTAAAGTTCGGCGCACTTAGACGAAGCTGCTGCAGGCCACCTGAAACCAGGAAGAACAGGGGCATCGCAAAGGAGAAGACGATCGCCGATTGCAGGCCTAATTGCTGGGAGAAGATGGGGTAGCCCATCATTAAAATCGCCGCATGACCATACACTACTGCGATAATGGCAAATCCCTTGGCCACATCAAGATGGCCTAGTCTCGTTGACATCATTAGCGGGTTAGTAATGGAGCTGGACGGGCACAATCCCCGGCGAGCGTAAGCCGCCGGGCGGAAACCGCGCCAAGGGGTCTCCCTGTCCAGGGGCTGAGGGGGTGGAAACCGCAGATCCGGCGTTGGGGAAGGGATGGGAAATCCTCAATTGGGCGGGTGACGGACCCGCGCTGGATGGGCCGCTGGGCCAGCGGGAGGGCGGTCGGGGGTCAAGGGGTGCGACGATCCGTTCCCCAACCTGTTCCGCCCCATGCCCGCGCCCACCCGGACGGGTGCTGCCCCCTGGCGCCAGCGGCTGCGAAACGCCCTGGCCGCAGTGCCCAGCGAGCGGCGACGGTCCCTGCGGGCCTTCCGCAGCCCGGGCGAGGGCGGCGTGAACGCCTGGCTGGTGAGGCAGGCGGAGCCGACAGCGCTGCTGGATCTGGCCAGTAACGACTACCTCGGTCTGAGCCGTCATGCCGCCGTGCGGTCCGCCGCCGCCGCCGAACTGGAGGCCAGCGGCCTGGGTGCCGGTGCCTCCCGGCTGGTGAGCGGCACTCGGCCGGTGCACATGGCCCTGGAGGCGGCGCTGGCGGATTGGCTGGGGCGTGAGCGGGTGCTGCTGTTTCCCAGCGGCTTCCAGGCCAATCTCGCGGCGGTCACCGCCCTGGCGGATCGCCACACCCTGGTGCTGGCCGATCGGCTGATCCACCACTCCTTGCTGGCGGGGGTCCGCACCAGCGGGGCTCGCCTGCAGCGCTACGCCCACAATGATCTGGCGGATCTGGAGCGCCGCCTGGAGAGCGCCCGACGGGAGCGGACCCAGGGCCGTCTGCTGGTGCTGTGCGAGAGCCTGTACAGCATGGAAGGCACCAGTGCACCGCTGCCCGAGCTGGCGGCGCTCTGTGCGCGCCATGACGCCCCCCTGCTGGTGGATGAGGCCCACGCCCTGGGGGTGCTGGGCCCTGGGGGTCGCGGCCTGGCGCACGGCCTGGCGGAGGTGGCGCTGGTGAGCGGCACCTTCGGCAAAGCCTTCGGCAGCGGCGGTGCCTTCCTGGCGGCCGATGAGCCGGTGGGGGAATGGCTGTTGCAGACCAGCGGCGCCTTCCGCTACACCACCGCCCTGGCCCCGCCCCTCGCCGCCGGCGCCCTGGCGGCCCTGGGCCTGCTGCGCGAAGAGCCGAGGGCCGGCGTTGAGCTCCGCCAGCGGGCGACCCGCTGGCGCGATGCCCTGGAAGCCGCCGGCTGGCCGAGGCCCCTGGGCATGGGGCCGATCCTGCCGCTGCTGGTGGGCGACGATGGCCGCGCCCTGGCGATGCAACGGCAGCTGGAGGCGGCGGGCCTTCTGACCGTGGCGATCCGGCCCCCCACGGTTCCGGAGGGCACAGCACGCCTGCGGCTGGTGCTGCGGCGCGACCTGCCCGACGGCAGCCTGGGCCGGCTGCTCGCGGCGCTGGCCCCATCCCCAGGAGTGGCTGAGTTCTCCCCATCCCCTCTGGAGAGCGTCAGCTCGGACGGAATGGGGGTTCCGTCCCATGGCTGCATTCACGCCTCCGCAAGGTCCGCGAACTTCTGAATGGGGAAGCCGTTCTGCCGATGCAGCTGGGCGTGGAACAGGAGACACCAGCCTCAGTTTGGAATGGAAACTGGCTCCAGATAGCGTGCATTGGCCCGCACGTAATACCGGTT
>JBIIND010000239.1:0-3584 GCA_044337665.1 Cyanobium sp. | reverse complement strand
CTGGAACAAAGAATCTGATAAAATCATCAGCAGCCGGCACAAGAAATGTGCACGGCGGGGAGAGATGGCGTCGGTGACGGCGCTATGCGCAACGGGCTCCTAGGGACATCGCAACCTTGTGCGTCATGGCCTGCGCCTGGCAGAAGCGGATGAGGGGGGTGGGACCGGGCCACCTCCGGCCCACCACCCATCCCGTCATCCCACCTGCCCATTCAGCCGATCCAGCCGCCGGCGCACATCCTGGAGGTCTTGCCAGGTGAGCCACTTCGGGCTGCCCTGCTCCCGCGAGGGATTGCGCAGCAGATAGGAGGGGTGAAAGATCGGCAGCAGCCAGCGGCCCGCCAGCGCCTCCCCCTTCCCCTCCTGCCAGCGGCCCCGCAGCTGGGTGATGCCCCCCTTCACCCCCAGCACCCCCTCCAGGGCTGTGGCGCCGGTGAGCACGATCACCGCCGGATCCACCGCCGCGATCTGGCGCAGCAGCCAGGGCCGGCAGGCGGCCATCTCCAGCGCCGTGGGCTTGCGGTTCTCCGGTGGCCGGCACTTCACCACGTTGGCGATATAAGCGTCGTCGTTGCTGTCGATCCCCACCGCCGCCAGCATCTGGTCGAGCAGCTGGCCGGCGCGGCCCACGAAGGGCAGGCCGCTGGCATCTTCCTGGGCCCCCGGGCCCTCGCCGATCACCATCAGCCGCGCCCGGGGGGTGCCCCGGCTCACCACCACCTGCTGGCGGCCCTCGGCCAGGCCGCAGCGGCGGCAGGCGTCGCACTCGGCCGCCAGGTGGGCGAGCGCTGCACCGATGGCAGCGGTTGGCGGCTTCGGATCCGCGCCAGAGGGGCCGGCCGGCTCGGCGAACAGCGGACCGAGGGAGGAATCGTGCACACCCATGACAAGCGCCCGGTCCACTGTGCCCGAAGCGGGACCGCCATAGGGCAGGATGGCCCCACCGAAAAAAACGCTGCGCCCGGACCGATGCCGGCCCCGTTGAAGCTGTCCGCCCGTGCGGGGGGGCTGCAGCCTTCACTCACCCTGGCCATCACCGCCAAGGCCCGGCAGCTGCGGGCCGAAGGGCGCGACATCTGCAGCCTGAGCGCCGGCGAGCCGGACTTCGACACCCCCGCCTTCATCCGCCACGCCGCTGCCGAGGCGCTCGAAGCCGGCCACACCCGCTACGGCCCGGTGGCGGGCGAACCGGCCCTGCGCGCCGCCATCGCCGCCAAGATGAGCCAGGAAAACGGGGTACCCACCCGCCCCGAGCAGGTGCTTGTCACCAACGGCGGCAAGCAGGCGCTCTTCAACCTCTTCCAGGTGCTGCTCGACCCGGGCGATGAGGTGCTGCTGCCCTCCCCCTTCTGGCTGAGCTATCCGGAGATGGCCCACCTGGCCGGCGCCCGGGTGACGCTGCTTCCCTGTGAGGCCACCGCCGGCTTCCACCTCTCACCGGAGCTCCTGGCGGCGGCGATCACCCCCGCCAGCCGCCTGCTGGTGATCAACAGCCCCGCCAACCCCACCGGCTCGGTGCTGCGCCGCGAGGAGCTGGAGGCGATCGCGGCGGTGGTGCGTCCCCATCCGCGCCTGGCGGTGGTCTGCGATGAGATCTACGAAACCCTGCTCGCCCCCGGCCTGGAGCACCACAGCCTGGCCGCCGTCGCCCCCGACCTGGCCGAGCGGGTGTTTGTGGTCAACGGCTTCGCCAAGGGCTGGGCCATGACCGGCTGGCGGGTGGGCTGGCTGGCGGGCGAGCGCAGCGTGGTGGCCGCCGCCAGCGCCCTGCAGAGCCAGAGCACCAGCAATGTCTGCACCTTCGCCCAGTACGGCGCCCTGGCGGCCATTGAGGGGCCACGCACCTGCGTGCGCGAGATGGCGCAGGAGTTCAACCGGCGTCGCACCCTGCTGAGCGAAGGGCTGCAGGCGATTCCGGGGGTCACCCTGCGGCCACCGGAGGGGGCCTTTTACGCCTTCCCTGATGTGAGCGCCTGGGGACTTGACTCCATGACGATCTGCGACCGGCTGCTGGCGGAGCAGGGGCTGGCCCTGGTGCCCGGTGTGGCTTTCGGCGACGACCGCTGCATCCGGCTCTCCTGCGCCGCCTCCGCCCAGGCGTTGCGGGATGGCCTGGAGCGGCTGGCCCGCTTCGTGGCGGGGCTTTAAAGCCGGGTGGCCAGCGTTTAACCACCCCGTATCCGCATCTCTGACGGCGTGTGCTCCCATCCCGGGGGGGGGAGCGCCCAGGGCCCCTGGGGGAGAATCGCGGCCCACGTCTTCCCTTGATGGCCCTCCCCGTTCCCCGCAAGCTGGTGGTGCTCGGGGACAGCGGCGTGTATGGCTGGGGGGATCCGGAGCAGGGGGGCTGGTGCGAGCGGCTGCGACGCCACTGGATGGAACTGCCCTCCGGACCGGTTCTCTACACCCTCGGCGTGCGCGGCGACGGCCTGGAGCGCCTGGCGGCGCGCCTGCCGGGGGAGGCGCTCTGCCGCGGCGAGCTGCGCCGCCAGGTGCCCCAGGGGCTGCTGCTGGCGATCGGCCTGAATGACAGCGCCCGGGTGGGACGGCCCGACGGACGCCACCAATTGGCACCGGAGGCCTTTCTCTACGGCCTCCAGCAACTGTTGAGCGAGGCGCGCACGATCGCGCCGGTGCATGTGCTGGGCCTCACCCCGGTGTCGGCGGAGGCCATGCCCTTCGCTGACCTGCTCTGGTATTCCCTGGAGACGGTCCACCAGTACGAGGCCCTGCTGGAGGAGGCCTGCCTGGAGGCCGAGGTGCCCTTCCTTCCCCTGCTGCAGAGCCTCACCGCCGATCCGCACTGGCCGCGCTGGCTCTGTCCGGACGGCCTGCACCTCAACCCGGAAGGGCACCGGCAGGTGTACGAGCGGGTGCGGAGCTGGCCGGCCCTGCTGGCCTGGGCGGATCTGCAGCCGATGGGGCTGGCCACCCCCTGGGCCTGAGCCGCGGCGCTTGCACCGGCACTTCAGCCATTTCTCACCTTCGTGGACCTGCCCGCGTCGGGTGATTTTTTATCCATCCCACCCGATCACTCTGGGCCCGTGGTGGTTCCCCTCCCGTCCATGGACTCCCCCCGTCAAAGCAATGCCCGCTGGCTGAAGGCCTACGCCAACAGCCGTGACCGCCGCCAGCGGCTGCGCTGGCGCGAGGCCCTGGTTCGGGCCAACCTCCCGCTGGTTCAACAGGTGGCGGCGCGCCTGGCACCGCGCACGGGTCTCCCCTACGACGACCTCACCCAGGTGGGCTGCCTGGGGCTGATCCGGGCGATCGAGACCTTCAATCCACGCCACGGGGCCAGCTTCAGCAGCTTCGCCGTGCCCTGCATCCGGGGGGCCATCGCCCATGAGCTGCGCGATCGGGGCTCGCTGGTGCGCATCCCCCGATCCCTGTGGGAGCTGCGGCAGCGGGCGGCGGCCCTGCAGGAGCGTCTGCGGGGCCAGGGCGGCGGGCAGGCAGGCGGGGAGGAGCTGGCCTCGCGGCTTGGCTGCCCGGCGGAGCGGCTGGCGGAGGCGATGGCCCTGGGGCAGCTGCGGCAGATGTCCAGCCTCGATGCTCCCCTGACCGGCCAGGAGCGGGAGGGC
>JBIIND010000238.1:0-3604 GCA_044337665.1 Cyanobium sp. | reverse complement strand
CGCATCTTCACCAGGGCGGCCTCGCTGTAGCGCGCCGGCGGCTGGGTCTGGTGGCCGAGGGCCTCCACGCCGCGGCAGGCCGGCGCGTCGTTCACCGCCAGGGCGGGCAGGAGCACCTCCTGGCCCTCCAGGGCGGCGTCGGGGTCATCGCTGCCCTCCACGTAGGCGCGGAAGAAGCCGGGGAAGTCGATGCGCTTGCCGCTGGCGCGGAACAGGGCCGGGCCGGGCTCGCCGGAGGCGGCGGCCTCCAGGTCGACCGCCAGCATGGTGAGCCGCGCCTCCGCCATCTGGCTGGCGACGGTGCGCTTCCAGATCAGGTCATAGAGGGCCAGATCCCGCCCATCCAGACCGGTGTCGGCCGGGGTACGGAACGACTCCCCTGCGGGGCGGATCGCCTCGTGGGCCTCCTGGGCGTTGCGGGCCTTGGTGGTGAACTGGCGGGGGGAGGGGCTGAGGTACTCCTTGCCGTACTTCGCCTCCACACACTGGCGGGCCGCCTGGATGGCCTGATCGGAGAGGTGCACCGAGTCGGTGCGCATGTAGGTGATGAAGCCCCGCTCGTAGAGGGCCTGGGCGGTGCGCATCGTCTCCCGGGCCGAGAGGCGCAGCTTGCGGTTGGCCTCCTGCTGCAGCGTGCTGGTGGTGAAGGGGGGCACCGGCTTGCGCATGGTGGGCTTGGCCTCCACCTCCACCACCCGCCAGGGGCCGCTCTCCACCGCCCCCTGCAGCCGACGGGCCTCCTCCTCCGTCAGCAGCCTGGCCTTGCTGCCCGTCTTGAGGGCGCCGGTGTTCTCATCGAAGTCGGAACCGCCGGCGATGCGCTCGCCGCGCACATGGCTGAGCTTGGCCTCAAAGGGGGCGCCCGCGTGCTCCAGCTTCGCCTTGAGGTCCCAGTAGGCGCCGCTGCGGAAGGCGCGGCGGGCCCGTTCGCGCTGCACCAGCAGGCGCACCGCCACCGACTGCACGCGGCCGGCGCTCAGGCCCCAGGCCACCTTCTTCCAGAGCAGGGGGGAGAGGGTGTACCCCACCAGGCGATCGAGGATGCGGCGCGTCTCCTGGGCGTGCACGAGTTCCATGTCCAGATCGCGCGTGTCGTCCAGGGCGCGGCGGATCGCCTCCCGCGTGATCTCGTGGAACACCATGCGCTTCACGGGCACCTTGGGGTCGAGCAGCTCGCGCAGGTGCCAGCTGATGCTCTCCCCTTCCCGGTCTTCGTCCGTGGCCAGCAGCAGGCGATCGGCGCCCTTGAGGGCGTCCTTGAGCTCCTTGACCACCTTTTTCTTGTCCTTCGGCACCACGTAGAGCGGCTCGAAGTCCTTGGCGGTGTTGACCCCCAGGTTGGCCCACTTCTCCCCCTTCTGGGCCACCGGAATCTCGCTGGCATTGTTGGGCAGGTCGCGCACATGCCCCATCGAGGCCTCCACCCGGAACTCCTTGGGCAGGAAGGCGCGGATGGTGCGGGCCTTGGTGGGGCTCTCGACGATCACCAATGTGTGGGCCACACGCGAAGGCTCGTTACCGTGCTCTTCTTTATCGCACCGGCGGGCGGCGCGGGGAGACGGGTGGCGGCGGCCGGACCGGCCGGGTTCCGGAGACGACCGCTACAGTCGGCGCCTCCAGACTCTGGTTCCGCCGTGGGAGAAGCGATCCTGACCGCCGTTCTGGGAAGCGCCATCGCCAGTCCGGCTTCGGTGGCCACCGAGGCCATCGCGGCGGGTCTCAGCACCGGCGGCCTCAACCTCCAGCTCAACGCCGGCGCCATCGCCCCGGAGATCGCGGTGCTGCTGGCCCTGGCCGGCTGCCTGTTGGTCGACCTGGCGGGCGAGCGCGCCGCCAGCCGCTGGGTGCCACCGATCTGCTACGGGGGGCTTGGGGCCGCCCTGGTGCTGCTGGCCCTGCAATGGGATGGGTCCCTGGAAACCTCGTTCCTGGGGGCCTTCCTGGCGGACAACCTGGCGATCGCCTTCCGCTCGGTGGTGGCGGCCTCCACCCTGATCACCCTGCTGCTGAGCTGGCGCTACGTGGAGCGCAGCGGCACCCCCCTGGGCGAGTACGCGGCCATCCTGCTGGCCGCCACCCTCGGGGCGATGGTGCTGTGTGGGGCCACGGATCTGGTGAGCATCTTCATCTCCCTGGAAACCCTCTCGGTGGCCAGCTACCTGCTCTCGGGCTACATGAAACGCGACGCCCGCAGCTCGGAGGCGGCGCTCAAGTATCTGCTGGTCGGCTCCGCCGCGGCGGCTGTCTTTCTCTACGGCGCCTCGCTCCTCTACGGCTTGAGCGGTGGCACCGACCTGGCGTCGATCGCCCTGGCCCTGCGCACCGCCGCCTCGCCGATCACCGCCCTGGCCCTGGTGTTCGTGCTGGCCACGGTGGCGTTCAAGATTGCCGCCGTGCCCTTCCACCAGTGGACCCCGGACGTGTACGAAGGCTCCCCGACCCCGGTGGTGGCCTTTCTCTCCGTGGGCTCCAAGGCGGCGGGCTTCGCCCTGGCCCTGCGCATCCTGGTGGGCTGCTTTGCAAACTTCGACAGCCAGTGGAAGTTTCTGTTCACGGTCCTGGCGGTGCTGAGCATGGTGCTCGGCAACGTGGTGGCCCTGGCCCAGACCTCGATGAAGCGGATGCTGGCCTACAGCTCGATCGGCCAGGCGGGCTTTGTGATGATCGGCATGGTCTGCGGCACCGAGGATGGTTTCGCGGCGATGGTGCTGTACATGGCGGCCTATCTCTTCATGAACCTCGGGGCCTTCGCCTGCATCATTCTCTTCTCCCTGCGCACCGGCAGCGACCGCATCGCCGATTACGCGGGCCTCTATCAGAAGGATCCCCTGATCACCCTCGGCCTGAGCCTGTGCCTGCTGTCCCTGGGGGGCATCCCGCCGATGCTCGGCTTCTTCGGCAAGATCTACCTGTTCTTCGCGGGCTGGGCGGACCACCAGTATCTGCTGGTGGTGGTCGGTCTGGTCACCTCGGTGGTGTCGATCTACTACTACATCTCCGTGATCAAGATGATGGTGGTCAAGGAGCCGCAGGAAGCGTCCGATGTGGTGAAGGCCTATCCGGCGATCCAGTGGAATCTGGCTGGCATGCAGCCCCTGCGCGCCGCCCTGGTGGGCTGCGTGGTGGTCACGGCCGTGGGGGGCATCCTCTCCAGTCCGCTGTTCGACTGGGCGGGCGGCGCGGTGGCCGGCACGCCGATCCTGCAGCAGGCGATCGCCGCCGCTGGGGGCGCCGCCGGCGCCGCCCTGGGCTGACGGCCCTGAATCCCATGGTCCAGCCCGTCGCGACCACCGCCCCGGTGGTTGCCCAGATGGAGCATGTCTGCAAGGTCTACGGCAGCGGTCAGACCGCCGTGATGGCCCTCAACCACCTCTCCCTGTCGGTGCGGCGGGGGGAATATCTGGCGATGATGGGATCGTCAGGCTCGGGCAAGAGCACCGCGATGAACATCCTGGGCTGCCTGGATCGGCCCACCAGCGGCACCTACCGGCTGAACGGCACGCCGGTGGAGGTCCTCAGCGACGACCAGCTCGCCCACCTGCGCAACCGCGAGCTGGGTTTCGTGTTCCAGCAGTTCCACCTGCTGCCCCAGCTGAGCGCCCTC
>JBIIND010000237.1:0-3617 GCA_044337665.1 Cyanobium sp. | reverse complement strand
CGGGGGGCGGGCCGGCGCCGGGGCCCGGCTGGCCGAACGGGATGCCGATCTGCTCCGCGCCGACGAGGAGGTGGCCCGCCAGCGCATCCGCCGGGAGGTGAGCCGCGCCTGGAGTGACCTGCAGGCCGCCCCGGCGACGATCACCGCCGGCCGGGAGGCGGTGGCCGCCGGCGAACGCGCCGTGCGCGACGCGCGGTTGCGCTACCGGGCGATGGTGGAGCCGATCACCGAGGTGCTGCTGGTGGAGCGGGATCTGCAGGTGGCCCGCGCCGCCCTGCTCTCCGCCCTCACGCGCCAGGCGATCGACCGCGCCGTGCTGGAGCGGGAGACCGGCGGCGATCCCTGAGGGGCCGGTTGCGCCCCCCGGTCAGGCCTCCGCGGTCTCCAGGTTGCGCAGCAGGCTGCGGGCCTCGTCGCGGCGGAAAATCAGCACACTCAGGGGCGGCAGGCAGAGTTCCAGTGAATTTTCGTAGCCATGGATGGCCCAGGCGTCGGTGAACTTGCCACCCAGATTGCCCAGGTTGCTGCCGCCGTAGCGGCTGCTGTCGCTGTTGAAGGCCTCGGTGTAATAGCCCTCCAGCGGCACGCCAATGCGGTAGCTGGCATGGCTGGTGGGGGTGAAGTTGGCCACCACCACCAGCCAGTTGCCGGTGGCGCTGCAACGGCGCATGAAGCTGATCACGGAGTGGCGGTTGTCGTTGCAATCGATCCACTGAAAGCCGTACTGATCGAAGTCGTCGCCGTAGAGGGCCGGTTCGGAGCGGTAGAAGACATTGAGGTCATCCACCAGATGCTGCAGGCCCTGATGGGCCTCGTATTGCAGCAGATCCCACTGCAGATCCCCCCAGACGTTCCATTCGGATCGTTGGCCGAACTCCATGCCCATGAAGATGGTCTTCTTGCCGGGGTGGGTCCACATGTAGGCGAGCAGAGCGCGCACATTGGCGAATTTCTGCCAGTCATCGCCGGGCATCTTGTGGAGGAGGTTGCTCTTGCCGTGCACCACCTCGTCGTGGCTGAGGGCGAGCATGAAGTTCTCGGTAAAGGCGTACCAGATGGAAAACGTCACATGGTTCTGGTGGAACTGGCGGAACCAGGGATCGAGCTCGAAGTAATCGAGCATGTCGTGCATCCAACCCATGTTCCACTTCAGGTTGAAGCCCAGGCCGCCGATGTCGGTGGGCTGGGTGACCAGGGGCCAGGTGGTGGATTCCTCGGCGATCGAGAGGGCACCGGGGAAATGCTGGAACAGCACGTGGTTGGCCTGCTGCAGGAAGCGCACGGCCTCGGTATTCTCACGGCCTCCATGTTCGTTCGGCAGCCATTCCCCGTCCGGGCGTAGGTAATCCCGATAGAGCATGGAGGCGACGGCGTCGACGCGGATGCCGTCGATGTGAAACTCCTCAAACCAGTAGATGAGGTTAGCCACGAGGAAGTTACGCACCTCATTGCGGCTGTAGTTGAAGATCAATGTGCCCCATTCCTTATGCTCACCGATGCGCGGGTCGGCGTGCTCGTAGAGGTGTTGGCCATCGAAGAAGGCCAGACCATGGGCATCTTTGGGGAAGTGGCCGGGCACCCAGTCGAGGATCACGCCGATCCCCTCCGCGTGGCAGCGGTCCACGAAGGCGCGGAATTCGTCGGGGCTGCCATAGCGGCTGGTGGGGGCGTACCAGCCCGTCACCTGATACCCCCAGGAGCCGTCGAAGGGATGCTCCGAGATCGGCAGCATCTCGATGTGGGTGAAGCCGCGCGCCTTGACGTAGGGGATCAATTTGTCGGCCAGCTCCGGGTAGGTGAGGAGGCGGGCGCCGGGCTTGAGGTCGGCGGCGGGAACCGGAGGTCGGGGGGTGCCGTCGGGGTTGATGTAGGGATCGTCGGCGGCCGCATGCAGCCAGCTGCCCAGGTGCACCTCATAGACGGAGATAGGCTGCTGCAGCGGATTGCGGCTGTCCCGCTCCTCCAGCCAGGCGGCATCGTTCCAGGAGTAACGGCCGCGGGCCGCCACCACCGAACCATTGGCGGGCCGCACCTCGTGGCGGAAGCCGTAGGGGTCGGCCTTGGGGTAGCAGTGCCCGTTCTGCGCCCGCACCTCGTATTTGTAGATGGTGCCCTCCGCCAGGCCGGGGATGAACAGTTCCCAGCAACCGCCCAGCCGGGACTGCATCGGGTGGTGGCGACCATCCCAGCCGTTGAAGGCCCCCAGCACCGAGACGCTGCGGGCGTTCGGGGCCCACAGACAGAACTGCACGCCGGCCACACCCTCGCGCTCCACCAGGTGGGCGCCCATGCGCTCCCAGATGTGGTGGTGATTGCCCTCCGCGAACAGGTGGCGGTCGAGTTCCCCCATCCATTCCTGGCGGAAGGCCCAGGGATCGTGCTGCTCGTGCACGATGCCGCCCCGCTCGACCCGAACCCGGTAGCCGCAGCCGGGATCGCCCTCCAGGGCGGCCTCGAACAGCCAGGGGTGATGGGGCGTCGCCATCTCAGACGCGGCATCCCCGCGGAGCAGCTCCACCTTCGCCGCCTCCGGCATCCACACCCGCAGCACCCAGCCCCCGTCTTCCAGCGGCTGGGGACCCAGCACCGCGAAGGGATGGTCGTGGCGGCATTCCGCCAGCCGTGTCGCGTCCTCAACCATCCAATCCAGGCTGGCGATGGTCATGGGCGTCGAGACGGGCGGTGAGGGGGGAGCTTACGTCCGCCGCGGTGCCCCGCGGTCAGCGGGCCGGGGAGGGCGCATTGGGCTCGGTGGGGAAATCGACGCCGATGATCTGGTTCCGGTTGTCGAGGATCACGAACAGGTTGTCGGTGAGGCGGTTGAACTCCACCGTCACGATCACCAGCTTCATCTCCGGCGTGTTCTCGGCGCGGGCGATGCGGCGGACGCGCACGAAGTTGCCCGTGATGCGCTGCAACCGTTGCCAGCGGGCCTGCAGCGCCGTCTGGGGGATCTCCTCCTGCAGCGACGGGCTGAGGAAGCTGCTCGCGGAGATGTAGTGCCCGCTCGAGAGGGCGGTGACGAAGTCGCGCACCACCGCTTCCGCCGGAGCATCGGAGGCATCGAAGTGGTACCCCACCAGCTTGCCGTCGGCGTTGATCACCATCAGCAGCTGGCGGGTGCCGCGGCTGGTGCGCAGGGTGGCCTCGACCGTGCTGGAGTCGTAGCCCGGCTGGACGGAGGTGATGGTCCAGCTCAGGAGCTGAGGCTGGGTTTTCATCGTCTCGGCGATCATCGACGGGCTGGTCACCCGCTGCAGCTCCGGCGCGAATTGGGCGAAGCGGGCGTTGGCGTCCCGGCTGCGCACAACGCTGAGGATGCGTTCGGCGGCCTTGCGGGCCCGGATCTCGCTGAGGGCGCTCGAGGCGGAGGCGGGTGCAGCGCTCGCGGGCGCAGCGCCTGCGGGGGCGGCGCTCGGGAGGGCCTGGGGCTGCGCCAGGGCTGCGGTTGACAACACGGCGGCCAGGGCGGCCACGCTGGCGGCCAGGGTGACGGCCGGGAGGCCGGAGAGCGGGCCCGTGAGGCGGGAGCGCAGCATGAAGGGGGCGGACAAAGCCGGCTCAGTCTGCCCCAGCCAGCGGCGTCAGCCAGAGGCGGGCCTCCTCCAGCCGCAGCT
>JBIIND010000012.1:0-13060 GCA_044337665.1 Cyanobium sp. | reverse complement strand
CCAGACCCTAGGAGGAATCACCCCGTCGAACCGCCCCGGGGCGGGCAGTTGGGTCGGCGGCCGCCCCGTCGTTGCGGTCGGTACCGTGCAGCCATCCCCCTTCCCGCCATGGCCAGCCTCGGCGTCAACATCGATCACATCGCCAATGTGCGGCAGGCTCGCCGCACGGTGGAGCCCGACCCGGTCAGCTATGCCCTGCTGGCGGAGCTGGGTGGCGCCGATGGCATCACCGTGCACCTGCGCGAGGACCGCCGCCACATCCAGGACCGGGACGTCGAGCTGCTGCGGGCCACGGTGCGCAGCCGCCTCAACCTGGAGATGGCCGCCACCGCCGAGATGGAGGCCATTGCCCTGCGGATCCATCCCGACATGGTGACCCTGGTGCCGGAACGCCGGGAGGAGGTGACCACGGAGGGGGGACTCGACGTGGCTGGTCAGCTCCCCACCCTGGCCCCCCTGGTGGAGCGGCTGCAGGGGGCTGGCATCGGCGTGAGCCTGTTCGTGGATGCGGAACCCGCCCAGCTCGATGCCTGCTGCGCCACCGGGGCCCGCTGGGTGGAACTCCATACCGGCCGCTATGCCGAGGCCGGCTGGGGGGCTCAGGGCGGTGAGCTGACCAGGCTGCGGGAGGGGACCACCCTGGCCCGCTCCCTGGGACTGCGGGTCAACGCCGGCCATGGGCTCACGTACCAGAACGTGGAGCCGATCGCAGCGATCGCGGGCATGGAGGAGCTCAACATCGGCCACACGATCGTGGCGCGGGCCCTGGCCGTGGGCCTCGAGCAAGCGGTGCGACAGATGAAGACGCTGATCCAGAATCCCCGGCGTGACCCCCTTTTTGGCGCCCCGTCCTGACCTTCCCCATGCCCGGATCCGATACCGCCGCCACCTACCACTTCGTCGCCGCCAGCGAACGCTTCCTCTGCGAGGAGGAACCCCTGGAGGAGGTGCTTCGGGAACGGGTGCGCCATTACGGGGAGCAGAACCGGACGGTCGATTTCTGGCTGGTGCGACGCCCCGCCTTCCTTGAGGCACCTGAGCTTGCGGTGCTCGCCGCCCCGGTTCCCAGGCCGGCGGCGGCGGTGGTCTCCACGGATCCCTCCTTCATCACCTTCCTGAAGCTGCGCCTGGAGTTCGTGGCCCAGGGTTCGTTCGAGGCCCCCACGGCCGCCATCGCCGATCCGCTGGCCAGCGTGGCCTGAAGGCCATCCCGGCTTCAGAACAGCCCGAGGAAGCGGCGGCGTCCCTCCTCCCGAGGGGAGCGTCCCTGTCCGCCGTCCTGCTGATAGCGCGGCTTGTCGTCGCCGATCGTGAGCACCGCCTCCTTGTTTTTCCACCACACCCAATCGCGGATGGGGGGGGTGTCGCGCAGCTGCTCCAGGCTCAGCCCCAGACCCAGCTTGGCGGAGGCGTCCAGCAGCACAGCGAGCATCTCCTCCCCGTCCCGGCAGTTGGCCAAGGCTTCATTGGTGCGCTTCGCCCCGTTGAGCGCCCTCACCAGCAGCTGGACGCGACGGCTTACCGGCAGGGTCTTCGGATCGATCGGCGGCGGGGTTGGCTCCATCGCGGCGGTCGGTCCTCGGGAGAGTCACCGTAGCCATGGCAGGGGCTGACAGATCGCCCCGACCCGCGCAAGACTGGGGAGGAAGCCAGGTCAGGATGCCGCCCTCCCCGCTCCCGATGCTCCCGCGTCACTGGATCATCGGCGATGTGCACGGCTGTGCCGATGCCCTGACCCACCTCCTGCGTCTCCTTCCCCGCGAAGACCGGGTTGTGTTCTGCGGAGATGTGATCAACCGCGGCCCGCGCATCGAGGCGGCGATGGAGATCGCCTGGGAGCTGGTGCAGAACGGTCGCGCCGTCTGGCTGATGGGCAACCATGAGCGCGCCCTGGTGGAGGGCCTCGGCGGTGGAGAGGAGACGGCCCTGGGCAGCCTGGCCGGCTGCGACACCTACCGTCAGCTCGGCGATCGCCGCGCCCGGCTCTGGCTTCAGCGGCTGCGCCAGCTTCCCCTGGCCTACTGGGGTCGGGGCTGGGTCGCCACCCACGCGGGGTTCGATCCGGTCACCTGGGAGCCCGATCTGTCGGTGCGGATGGCGTTCTGGCAGGCCTACGACGGCCGCTTTGGTGAGGTGATCGTCGGCCACACGCCAGGCCCCGATGTGCGCCACCTTCGGCAGGTCGCGCTGATCGACACCGGCGCCTGCTACGGCGGCCATCTCACCGCCTACTGCGCCGAGACGCGTCAGGTGCGGCGCGTGCCCGGACTGGCCCAGCGGCCCGGTCCCAGCCCCGTCCTGCCCCTCGGCCCCCGCGGCGGCCTGCTCCCCTGAGCCCCCGATCCACCCCCCCCTCCCGCCAGGGCGAGCCCGCCGCCACCGGCTCCGGCAACCCGGAGAGCGGGCTGATCCTCTACCGCAGCAACCGGGCTGAGTTCCTGGCCCGCATCCTGGCCACCCAGCTGCGCCTCGACCCGCCGCCCCCGTTCGAAACCGCCGTGGTGGTGGTCAACACCTGGCCCACCGGACGCTGGCTGGGGGAGCGGCTGGCGGAGGAGCTGGGCGGCGTGGCGGCCAATCTGCGCTTCCCCTTCCCCAAGACCCGGCTGCGCCAGTTGGTGGACGAGGTGCTGGACGAGGGCGGGGCGCCCCAGGCCGGGGGGGCTTCCGCGGCGGAACCGGTGCCGGATCCTTGGCGGGCCAGCCGCCTGGTCTGGCCGCTGCTGGAGCTGCTGCCCGATCTGGCCGCCAGCGCCGAGGGGGAGCCGCTGCGGCGCTGGCTGAAGCGCCGCAGCGATGGGGGCCGCCTCGATCTGGCCAGCTGGCAGATCGGCCGCGCCATCGCCGATGCCTTCGACGACTACACCCTGTACCGGCCGGAGATGCTGCGGGCCTGGGGCGAGGGTCGGGCGGTCGATGACCGCGGGGAGCCCCTGCCCGTCCCCTTCCACTGGCAACCGAAGCTCTATGCCGACCTGCGCCGGCGCCTGGGGGAGGATCCGGCGGGCCTGCGCACGGAGCGGGCGATTGCGCTGTTGCGGCGGGCCCAGGGCCGCGCGCCCTCCGGGGGCAGCCGGCAGCCGCTGCGGCTGTTCGGCCTGAGCAGCCTGGCGCCGGTGCAGGTGCGCCTGCTCCAGGCCCTCGGCGGCCAGCGGCGGGTGGAGATCTATCTCCTCACCCCCTGCGCCGATCTCTGGCAGCGGTGCCAGGACAGACGCCGCCAGTTGCGCGATGCCCTGGACCTGCCCCTCGACCTCGACTGGCTGCAGGAGGCCCCGGCGCTGGAGGCCCGCTTCGGGCGGCTTGGGGCGGAGTTTCAGCAGCTTCTGGAGGGAACCGGCGAAGCCCAGCTGGGCGAGGAGCGCGTCGAGGAGGTGTTCTTCGCCGCCGCTGCCAGCCATCCCGCCGGGCCGGAGAACGCGCCGCTGCTGGCCCAGCTGCAGGAGCATCTGGTGCTGGCCCGCCCCAGCTCCCCATGGACCCTGCGGCAGGGGGACCACTCCCTGGAGTTCCACCCCTGCCCCGGTCCCCTGCGCCAGGTGGAGATCGTGCGCGATCGGCTGCTGCAGCTGATGGCGGCCGACGCGACGCTTCAGCCCCGGGACATCCTGGTGATGACGCCCCAGGTGGACCGCTTCGCCCCCCTGGTGGCCTCGGTGTTCGGGGATCGGGATGCCACCGGGCTGGCCATTCCCTGGCGTCTCACCGACCGAAGCCAGCAGAGCCAGGCCGGCATCGGCCGCACTCTCTTGGCCCTCCTGCGGCTGGGGGGGGAACGGCTCACCGCCTCCGCCCTGGAGAGCCTGTTGGAGTGCCGCCCCCTGCAGCAGCGCTTCGACCTCTCGCCCCAGGAGGCCGGCGACCTCAACAGGGTGCTGCAGCGCTGCGGCTTCCGCTGGGGGCTCGATGGACCCGCCCGTGGCGGCGATCCGGTCCACTCCCTGTCCTGGGCGATCGACCGGCTGCTTCTTGGTCTGGTGCTGCCGGAGCGGCCGGGCCTGGCGCTGGGCTCACCCGAGGGGGAGGTGGCCCCCGCGGCCGGCGCCGCCGACCTGGCCCTGTCCGGCCGCTGGCTGCACCTGCTGACGCGCCTGCGCCACTGGCTGGGGCGCCTGGCCGTCGACGCGGACGCCGCCACCTGGGCCGCCCGGCTGCGGGAACTCCTCGCCGACCTGTTCGGCGATGGCGGCGAGGCCGACTGGGAACTGCCGGCGTTGCTGGCGGCGATCGACGCCTGGCAGGAGGCCGCCGCCGCCAGCGCGCTTCGCCTGGAGGCCCCGGTGGCGGCGGCGGTGCTCGACGAAGCGCTCGCGGTCGACAGCGGCCGTTTCGGCCACCGCAGCGGCAGCCTGACGATCAGCGCCCTCGAGCCGATGCGCGCCATCCCCCATCGGGTGGTCGTGCTGCTCGGGCTGGACGCCGACGCCTTCCCCCGCCAGCGGGATCGCCCCGGTTTTCATTGGATGGAGCGGCAGCGGCGGCTTGGGGATCCCCACCCCGCGGACCAGGACCGCTATGTGCTGCTGGAGGCCCTGCTTTCGGCCCGCAGCCACCTGCTGATCAGCTGGAGCTGCCGCGACGACCGGAGCGGTGAGCCCCTGCCCCCAGCCGGACCGGTGCGCCAGTGGCTGCAGTGGCTGGAGGGTCAGCTGGGGGCACCGGCCCTGGCGTCCCTGGTGGCGGAGCACCCCGCCGGTCCCCTGGAGCGGCAGAACTTCCAGCCCCGGGGCGATCGCCCGCCCGCCAGCTGCGACCAGCGGCGCCTGGCTGCGCTGCGCCGGCTGGAGGGCCCGCCGCCGCCGCCGCCGCGGGGCCTTGCCCTGCTGGCCCCGCCCCCGGCCGGTTGGCTGGCCCCCGGGCGAAGGGAGCCCGACGCCGCTCAGCCCTTCACGGAGCTGCGCGATTGGCTGGTGAAACCCCAGGGGCAGTGGCTGCGGCGGCTGGGGATGCGTCCGCGGGAATGGCTGGACCGGCTGGAAGATCTGGAGGCGCTCGAACTGGGGGATCGGCAGCGCTTCGATCTGATGCGGCCGCTGGTCTGGGGTGGGGGTGGGGAGGACCCCCGCCAGCCGGCCGCCTGGCGGGAGCGCTGCCGCGGCACGGGCGTCCTGCCGGCGGGGGCGGCGGGGGAGCTGGAGGCCGAGGGGCTGGCGGAACTCTGGGGCAGCCTGCAGGAGGCGCTGGAGTCGCTGGGGGAACCGTGGCAGGAGTCGCTGGCCTGGGGCGATTGGCAGGCGGCGCCGACCTGGCGCGGCGAGACGGTGGTGGTGGTGCACCCCGGCAAGGCCTCGCCCGCCCAGCGGATCGAGCTCTGGCTGCTGCTGCAGCTGGCCGCCGCCGCGGCCCCGGCCTCGGGCCGCCCGCCGGCGCAGGGGGTGCTGATCACCCGGGATGGGGAACGCCTGGCGGTGGATCTGCGGCTGCGGGCGCCGGACCCGGAGGAGGCCCACGCCCAGTTCGGACGGTTGGAGACGCTGCGGCACCAGTGGCGAGACGCCTGTTGGCCCGTTCCCCCCAGGACCGGCTGGGCCTGGCTGAAACGGGAGCGGGACCGGCCCGGGCAGGGTTTCGAGGAGGCGCGCCAGGTCTGGGAGGGGAATGACCTGGTCAGTGGGGAGCGCGATCGAGAGGAGATGGTGGTGTGCTTCGGTGCGGATCTGCCCGCCGCAACCCTGATCGATGGGGAGTTCGGCGAACGGGCGGCGGCGTTCTACGGGGCGGTGCTGGAGGCAGAGATTCCCAGGCCGAAGGGGCGTGCGCGGCAATGAGCGGGATTCTGCCCTTTGACGCCAATCGCCTGACGCTGGAGCCGGGTTTGCGGCTGCTGGAGGCCAGCGCCGGCACCGGCAAGACCTTCGCCCTGGCCCATCTGGTGTTGCGCCTGGTGGGGGAGGCCGGCCATCCCCTCTCCCGCCTCCTGGTGGTCACCTTCACCGACGCGGCCACGGCGGAGCTGCGGGATCGGATCGGCCGGCGCCTGCAGCAGGCCCTCACGGGGCTGGAGGACGTCAGGCGGGATCCCCCCGATGCCGTGCTGGCGACCTGGCTGCGGGAACGGCGCGATGGGTGCCCCGAGATCTTCGGCCGGCTGCGGGGCCGCCTGCTGCTCGCCCTTGAGGAGCTGGATGCCGCCGACATCACCACCATCCACGGCTTTTGCCGCCGCACCCTGCAGCGCCAGGCCCTGGAGGCGGGCCGCTCCCCCGACCTGCAGCTCGAGAGCGACGGCGAGACCCGCATCGCCGAGGTGGTGCACGACTACCTGCAGGGGCAGCTGCTTCCCCTGCCCGCGGATCTGCTGGCGGGCCTGCGGGCCAAGGGGGTGCGCCCGCGAACCCTCGAGGGGGTGCTGCGCCAGCTGGACGGCGACCCGTCCCTGCGCCTGGCGCCCCCTCCGGCCCTGGCCGACTGGCGGGAGCCGCTGGCCGCCTGGCTGCCGGCGCTGTGGGCAGGGCGTTGGCAGCGGTTCCGCGAACTCTGGGCGGCAGGGGGCCGGGGGCTGGAGACGGCTCTGCGGGAGGAGGCGCGCCGCTGGCGCCAGGAGGCCGGAGCCACCAGCACCACCCCCTACAGCGCCAGGCCCACCCGGGATCGCGCCGAGGAACTGGACGCCTGGATCGCCGCCCAGCCCCCCCAGGGCAGCTACCGCGCGGTCCTGGGGCAGGAGCTGCTGACCCGCCATTACCACCCGGGGGGATTCAGCCAGGTGGCGCGTCGGATCGAACGCCCCGGCGATGGCCGGGTCTCGCTGCCGGGGCGGGAGCTGATGGAGGCGATCGCCGATCTGGTGGAAGGCCCGGCCGAGCTTGTGCTGCTGCACGCGGCCCACCACGGCCGGGGGGAGCTCCGCCGGCGGCGGGAGCGGAGCGGCGTCACCACCTTTTCCCAGCTGCTGGCCGACCTGGACCCGGCGGTGGAGGGAACCGGGGCGCAGGCGCTGCTGGAGGCCGTGGGGGAGCGCTATGCCGCCGCCCTGGTGGATGAATTCCAGGACACGGACCCGATCCAGTGGCGGATCCTGCGCCGGGCCTTCGGTGGGGGCCGCCATCCGCTGCTGGTCGTCGGCGATCCCAAGCAGGCGATCTACCGCTTCCGCGGCGGTGACCTCGCCACCTACCTGCGGGCTCGGGGCGAGGCCATGGCGGTTCACCAGCTTGGGGAGAACCGCCGCTCCACCGAATCCTTGATCGGCGGCTTCAACGCCCTGATGCGACCCGGTCTCCAGCGCTCCGGCCTGGACGTCCCGCCCCTGCGCGCCTGCAGCGGACGCTCCGGCCCCGAACCGTCCCAGCCCCCCATGGAGCTGCTCTGGCTGGGGGAGCCCGGCCAGCCGGTCCCCTCCCGGACCGCGCTGGAGGCCTGGCTCGCGCCCCGGCTGGCGGCCACCGTGGTGGAGCTGCTGGAGCGCGGCCTGGCGCTGGCGGACGGGACGGGGCGCCGGCCCCTGCGGCCCGACGACCTCTGCCTGTTGGTGAATCAGCATCGCCAGGCCGAGGCGCTGCGGCTGGCCCTGGAGCGCCGCGGGGTGGCCAGCCGGCTTGTGAGCCGCGCCGATGTCTTCCAGAGCCCTGCCGCCACCGCGCTGCAGCGGCTGCTGGACGCCCTGGCCGATCCGGCCGACGCCAGCCGGCTGCGGTTGCTCGCCGCCTCGCCGCTGCTCGGCTGGGACGCCGCCCGGCTGGCCGGCGATCGCCAGGGGGAGGTGGGCCTGGCGGGCCGGCTGGCGCGGCTGGCGGAGCAGCTGCCGCAGCGGGGGGTCTTGGGGGTGCTGGCCGACCTGCTCGACGGGGAGCGGATGGCCTGCCTGTCCCTGAGCGGCCGTCTGCTCGCCGATCTGCAGCAGGTCGCCGCCCTTGTGCAGGAGCGTCTCCACGCCGACCAGCTGGGGGCCCAGGCCGCCGCCGACTGGCTGCGGCGGCTGCGCCTCGACCCCGACCGCCCTGTCCCGGAGGAGCACCAGGCCCATAGCGACCGGGTGGACGGGGCCGTTTCCGTGGTGACGATCCACCGCAGCAAGGGCCTGGAGTATCCCGTTGTGATCTGCCCCACCCTCTGGTGCGCGGCCGGGGCTTCCCGCCTTCGGGGCACCGACCGCGCCGGCTGCCGCTGGCAGCCCCCCGGCCGCGACGCCCCCCACCTGGATCTCCACCTCGACGATCGCTGGGGGGAGGGCCACCAGGCGCGGCACCAGCAGCGGTTGGCGGATGAGGCGGAGCGGGAGCGGCTGGCCTACGTGGCGGCAACCCGCGCCCGCGATCTGCTTCTGCTCGCCTGGGGGCCGGCGAAAGGACAGCAGGGCGGCCCCCTCTTCCCCTGGTTGTTCGCCGATCAGGACCTGCCGGAACTCGATGGGGACCCATGGGGGGAGCTGCCGCCGGAGCACTGGCGCCAGGAGCTGGAGGCGCAGATCGCCGGCCGCGGCCTGCCCATGGTTCTGCGCGACCCCCCGCCCCCCGAGGGTCCCCCCTGGAGCCCCCCCCGCGGCGGCGGGGAGGGGGCGCTGTCCTGCGGTCCGGTGCCCGCCCCGCAGGCGATCGACCGGCTCTGGGGTCGGAGCAGCTACAGCAGTTGGACCCAGTCCGCCCACGGCGGCGGCTCCGCGGCGGCGGTGCCGGACGAGGGACGGGACACCCTCGACCCCGAAGCCGATCTGGACGACGCCATGGCGGGCACGGGTGGGGACAGCCCCATGCCGGGCGATGGGGAGCCAGGGGATGGGCCGTTGGCCGATTTTCCCCGCGGCGCCGCCGCCGGCGACTGCCTGCACCGCATCCTGGAGCGCGTCGAGCTCACCCTGCCCCTCCCCGAGGCCGCCAACCGGGAGGTGGTGGAGCGGGAACTGCGCCGGGCTGGCCTGGCCACGGCCTGGAACGCGGCGGCCCTGGAGGGCCTGGAGCGGATGCGGCTCTCCCCCTTCGGCGGCGCGCTGGGTGCGCTGCGCCCCGCCGACCTGGCCGCGGCGGGGCGTCTGGCGGAGATGGGTTTCGACCTGCGCATGGATCTCGTGCGGGCGGTCGATCTGGCCCGCCCCTTCCGGGAGCATCCAGGCGGGGCCTTCGGGGCGGGCTATGCCGATCGCCTCGCCAGCCTGCCGATCGCCAGCCGCGGGTTCCTCACCGGTTCGATCGACCTGGTGTTCCAGGTCCCCGCGGATCTCGGTGACGGGCGCTGGTGGGTGGTGGACTGGAAGAGCAACTGGCTGGGCCGCCGCGATGCCACCGGACAACCCCTGGCCTGCGGTCCCCGCCACTACGGCCAGGCGGCGATGACCGCGCTGATGGCCGAGCGCCATTACCCCCTCCAGGCCCACCTCTACCTGGTGGCTCTGCACCGTTACCTGGGTTGGCGGTTGCCGGGCTACACACCGGCTCGCCACCTCGGTGGCTACGCCTATGTGTTCCTGCGGGGCGCCCCCGGGCCCCAAGCCGGCGGGGCCCCGCCGGCGACCGTGCCGGGGATGGTGGTGGAACGGCCGCCACTGGCGCGGCTGCTGGCCCTCGATGCGGCCCTGGGGGGCACGGAACTGGCGCTGGCGGAGGAACGGGGGTGAGCCGCTGGCAGGAGATCCCAGACTGGCTGCCGCCACTGGCGGACGCCCTGGCGGAAGCCCTCCCCAGGCTGCAGCGGGAGGTCCCCAACCCGCGGCTGGAGGAACTGGTCCGCGCCCTCGCGGCCGCCCTGGCCCAGGGGGAGCCGGAGTTGTCCCTCGACGGTCCGGCGCCGCCGGGGATCGATCCCCGCCACTGGCCCGACAGCCACCGCAGGGCCCTGGAGGCCTCGGCCCTCGGCCGCCCGCCCCTGGGGCCGCTCGTGCTGGAGCCCGGCCGGATCGTCTGGCGCCGCTGGTGGGAACAGCGGCAGGAGGTTCTGGAGCACCTGATCCAGCGGGCCACATCCCTTCCCCCCTCCCCGCCCTCCGCTGGGACGCTCAGTCTGGAGGCGGAAGCCCTGCAGGGTCTGGATCCGGACCAGTGCCGCGCCGTGGCCGCGGTAGGGCGCCACCGGCTGGTGCTGCTCCAGGGGGGGCCGGGCACGGGCAAGACGAGCACGGTGGCCCGGATGCTGGATGGAATGGAGCGGCACCAGAGCGGCGCCCGCGTCCATCTGGCCGCCCCCACCGGCAGGGCCGCGGCGCGACTCCGCATGGCCACCGGCGGCCGCTACCCCTGCACCACCCTGCATCGTCTGCTCGAAAGCCGGGGGGAGACCTTCGGGCGCCACCGCGGCAACCCCCTCCCCCTCGACCTGCTGGTGGTGGATGAGGTGTCGATGGTGGATCAGGAACTGATGGCGGCCCTGTTGGAGGCCCTGCCCGACGCCTGTCGGCTGGTGCTGGTGGGGGATCCAGCCCAGTTGCCGCCGGTGGCGCCTGGGGCGTTGCTGCCGGAGCTCCAGCGCCCCAGGCTGCGGGAGGCGCTCGGGGAGGCGGCGATCACCCTGCGCACGGTGCACCGGAACGCCGGGGCGATCGCCGCGGTGGCCGACCGGCTCCGCGCCGCCATCGCCGCGGCGGAGACCGATCCGCTGGGAGCGATTCGCCCTTGGCTGGAGCGGCTGGGCCCGGAGGACAACCTCGTCTGGCGGGAGAGCCCCGCCGATGCCCTGCCCTCCCCGCTGTTGGAGGCCCTGGAGGCCCATCGGCACCGCCTCGCCGAACGGGCCTGCGCCTGTCGATCCGGCGATGCCGTGTCCGAGCGGGCGCTGCTGGCGGAGCGGGACCGGTTGCTGGTGCTCACCCCCCGCCGGCGCGGCCGCTGGGGCGTGGAGGCGATCCACCGCGCCCTGCTCGGCCCGGCCGTGTTGGCGGATCCCCTGCGCTGGCCGGCCGGCACACCGGCTCTCTGCTGCCGCAACCTGCCGGATCTGGGTCTGGCCAATGGCGACGTGGGGGTGGTGCTCGAGCCCGATCTGGAGGACGGTGAGCCCCGGGTGCTGTTCGGATCGGGCGAGGCCGGCGAAGACGGAGCGGCGATCCGCATTCACCCGGCCCAGATCGCCGGCAGCCTGGAGCCGGCCCTCGCCCTCACGGTCCACAAGGCCCAGGGGAGCGAGGCCGAGGCGGTGATCGTGCTGCTCAATGCCGCTGACCCCCAGGATCCACGGTTGCTTTACACCGCCCTCACCCGAGCCCGGGATCGGGCGCTTCTGCTCACCGCACCGCCCGCCACTCCCTGAGAGATCCCTGACGTCCCGCCCTGGCTCCTCCCCGCCCGAGATCCCGCCAACTTCGCCCTGGAATCCTCTCCCCTGCCTAACCTTGGACCAACCTCTCCCCCGCCGAACTCCCCTCCTCCCCCGGCTGGCAACCATGTTCAGCTCCTCCCCGTCGCCGGCATCCCCCCGTTGTGAGCGGCCCTGGGGCTGGTTCGAGACACTCGCCCAGGGGCCTGGCTACCTGGTCAAGCGTCTGGAGATACGGGCCGGACGGCGCATCAGCCTGCAGCGCCACCAGCACCGCTGCGAGCACTGGGTGGTGGTGGGCGGTTGTGGCGAACTGGAACTCGAGGGCCAGGCGATCCCCGCCGGCATCGGCACCACCCTGTTTGTGCCCCTGGGGTCGTGGCATCGCGCCAGCGCGGGCCCGGATGACCTGCTGATCGTGGAGGTGCAGCGGGGTTCCGACCTCCGGGAGGACGATATTGAGCGGATCGCCGACGACTTCGGCCGCGTCTCCTGAAAAGTTTGGATCTCGGGGAATGGCATCGGGTGATAAGATTTGATTCACACCTTTGATCGGAGCTAGGCAGCTCTGGGCATCGGCTGGGGAAACGGTCAGATCCACTTCTGATCCCATCTCCGTCCACAAGCCCATCGGGTCGCTGCCCGCCTGCGTTGAAGGAATCATCCGGTCCTCCGCAGGCCCGTTTCCCCACCGTGTCCCACACCCCTGAGGGTGCCGAGCTTCTGGCCGGCCCCATGAATGGCGTTCAGATCCAGGATCTCGCCCCTTCCCCGGATCCCACCCCAGGAATCCCCGCCATCGAAGTCCCGATCGGTGAGGCCGCTGGCCTTGAGGTCGTCGCCTCCGCCATCGAAGCCGGCACGGAAAGCCCTTCGGGCTTTGCCGCCTTCGGCCTGCGCCCCGAGCTCCTGGAGGGCCTGGAGCGCATTGGATTCCGCGAACCCACCCCGATCCAGAAGGCCGCCATCCCCGATCTTCTGCTGGGCCGCGACCTGCTCGGCCAGGCCCAGACGGGCACCGGCAAGACCGCCGCCTTCGCCCTGCCCCTGCTGCACCGCCTCGACCCGGCCGCCCGCAAGCCCCAGGTTCTGGTGCTCACCCCCACCCGCGAACTGGCCCTGCAGGTGTGCGAGGCCATCCGCAGCTTCGCGGCCGCGATGGGGGGCGTGCGCATCCTGCCGGTCTACGGCGGGGCTGACTTCCGGGAACAGATTCAACAGCTGCGCCGCGGGGTTCCGATCGTCGTCGGCACCCCGGGCCGGGTGATGGATCACATGCGCCAGGGCACCCTCGATCTCTCCGACCTGCGCACCCTCGTGCTGGATGAGGCCGACGAGATGTTGCGCATGGGCTTCCTCGAGGATGTGGAGTGGGTGCTGGAGCAACTGCCGGCCTCCCGCCAGGTGGTTCTGTTCTCGGCCACCATGCCCAGCGAGATCCGCCGCCTCACGCGCCGCTACCTGAGCGATCCGGCCGAGGTCACGATCCGCACCCGCAGTTCGGACGAGCGTCGCATTCGTCAGCGCTTTCTCACCGTTCCTGGTCCCCGCAAACTCGAAGCCCTGGAGAGGGTCCTGGAGGCTGAGGGCGGCGAAGGGGTGATTGTCTTTGCCCGCACCCGGGCGGTCACCCTCGATGTGGCCGAAGCCCTCGAGGCCCTCGGCCATGAGGTGGCGGTCCTCAACGGCGAGGTGCCCCAGGCCCAGCGGGAGCGAACGATCGAACGACTGCGGGACGGTCGCGTCGACGTGCTTGTGGCCACCGACGTGGCGGCCCGCGGTCTCGATGTGGATCGCATCGGCCTGGTGGTCAACTACGACGTTCCCTTCGATGGCGAGGCCTATGTGCACCGCATCGGCCGCACCGGCCGGGCCGGGC
>JBIIND010000236.1:0-3653 GCA_044337665.1 Cyanobium sp. | reverse complement strand
CGGTGCACGAGGACGTGGATCTGCGTACGGCCCTGTTCGGCTTCGGCCCTGGGCTGCGGATCGAGAGACCCTTCAGCCTGCGGGAGCTGCACCGCCGCCATTGCCGCGAGGCTCTGGCGACCTACGACGGCAGCGTTGAGGATCCCGGAACGGCCCGTTGACGGGGGGCCGGCAGGGGGGACGCCAGCCGCGAGACTTCGCAAAAGATCGGTGCGGAGGCGGGATTCCCATGCTCACGAATCCCGCCGCCTTCGGAAGCCTGGCCCTTGTGCCGCTGCTGGCGATGGTTTCGCTGCGGCAGGGGAGCTCGCCGGCGGCGCCCCCTGCCGAGCTGGAGGTGTGCGTCATCGCCCCGCGGACGGAGGCGGACAGAAGCGGCCGGGCCCTGGCCACCACGCCCCTGAGCCGCCCCACGATCTTCGTGCGCGAGCCCCTCGCCCGGGTACGGCTTCTGCGGGGCTCCGCCGTGCTGTGGGACCGCCAGGCCGGCCTCGAGGGCGCGATCCGGGGGCCGGT
Source organism: Cyanobium sp. (assembly GCA_044337665.1). Classification (GTDB taxonomy): domain Bacteria; phylum Cyanobacteriota; class Cyanobacteriia; order PCC-6307; family Cyanobiaceae; genus Cyanobium. Next base: position 3,137 of record JBIIND010000236.1, on the reverse strand, counting down.
CGGCTGGCCCTTGCCCCCCCTGCGTCCCGGCGAGAGCCTCAGGTTGCTCCTGCAACCCGCCACAGGCGGGGCCGCCGCCTTCGCCGAGATCCGCCTGCGGGCCGCCGACAGCGCCACGCTGCGCAGCTCCCAGGCGCTGATGGCGGGCCTGCGGGCGGACCCCGATGCCTGGCAGCGCGCGGTGGAGCGGGCCATGACGGAGGGTGATGCGGCCCTGGCGACCGCCCTGCTGTTCGCCTTCGAGGGCCCCAGCGCACCGGTTCTGGACGTCCTGCGGCTGGAGGCTTTTCAGAACAGCTGCCGCCAGGGACCCTCCCCCTGAACCCCATGGTTCGGGCGGGTCCGGCAGAGTCACCCCACCCCGAGGTCTCGCCCTACCGCCATGGCCGTCCCCTCCTCCGCCCCGCCCCCGCCTGCCCCCCCCTCAACGCCACCGTTGCCCTTGCCCCTCGCGGCCCTGCGCGCTCCGGTTCAGAGGGGCCTGACCCGCTCCCTGGCCTGGCGGCTGGAGCAGCTCAAGCGCCTGGACGACCTGCTGACGGAGGAGAAGTCGGCGCTGCTCGCGGCGCTGGAGGCCGATCTCGGCAAGCCGCCCCTAGAAGCCTATGGGGAACTGGCCCTGGTCCGCCAGGAGCTGGCGCTGGCGCGGCGCCGGTTGCGCGCCTGGATGCGTCCGCGCCGACGGGCCGTTCCCCTCTGGGCCCGGCCGGCCCGGGCGAGCGTGGTGGCCGAACCCCTGGGCTGCGTGCTGATCATCGCCCCCTGGAACTACCCGTTCCAGCTGTGCCTCAAGCCGCTGGTGAGCGCCCTGGCGGCGGGCAACACCGCCGTGGTCAAGCCCTCGGAACTGGCCCCGGCCACGGCCGAGCTGATCGCCCGGGCCGTGACCCGGCACTTCCCGCCCGACACGGTGCAGGTGGTCTGCGGCGACGGGCAGGTGGCGGCCCGGCTGCTGGAGGAACGCTTCGATCACATCCATTTCACCGGCAGCGGTCGCGTCGGCCGGTTGGTGATGGCCGCCGCCGCCCGCCACCTCACGCCGGTGACCCTGGAGCTGGGGGGGAAGAGCCCGGCGATCGTGCTGGCGGACGCCAACATCACCGTCACCGCCCGCCGATTGCTGTGGGGCAAGGGTGCCAACGCCGGCCAGACCTGTGTCGCCCCCGACCACCTCTTTGTGGTGCCGGAGCAGCGGGAGCCGCTGCTGGCGGCGATTGCCACGGAGATCCGCAACTTCTACGGCGACGATCCGCTGGCCAGCCCCGACCTGGGGCGCATTGTGAACGCGGGCCACTTCGCGCGCCTGACGACCCTGCTGGAGGGGGCCCGCCGGGAGGGTCGCCTCCTTCTGGGGGGGGGCACCGACCCGGAGCGGCTGCGGATCGAGCCCACCGTTGTGGCGGTTCGGGAGCCGCAGACGGACCCCCTGATGCAGGAGGAGCTGTTCGGGCCCCTGTTGCCGGTGCTGGAGGTGGCCGACCTGGAGGAGGCCCTGGAGCGGATCCGGGGCGGCCCAGCCCCCCTGGCGCTCTATCTGTTCAGCGGCAGCGAGGCGGCGGCGCAGCGGCTGCTGGCGGCCAGCCAGTCCGGAACCGTGGCGATCAACGACGTGGTGATCCAGGCTGGGCTGGCGACCGTGCCCTTCGGCGGAGTGGGGGAAAGCGGCATGGGCAGCGCCCACGGCGAGGAGGGATTCCTGGCCTTCTCCCATCGGCGCAGCGTGTTGCGGCGCCCCTTCGGCCTCGACGCGCCCCTGCGCTACCCCCCCTATGCCGGCAAGCTGCGCTGGATGGAATGGCTGCTGCGCTGAAGCGCACCGGGCCCCTCGCCCCGGAGGAGCGGCCCGGCGACCCGTCAACGGATTTGGGAAATTGACGCCGCGGGGGGCTGGGCATGACCCTCGATGCTCCTTAAGGTGCCCGCGTGCCCTGTCCCTAGCGTCCATGCGCCGTCCAATCGTCGCCCTGGCCCTGGCCCTGGTGTTACCCCTGCCGGCCCTGGCCGGACAGGTCACCGTCAGGGAGGGCGAAACGCTGTCGGAGATCGCCGATCGCATCGGCGTTCCGATGAGCCGCCTGATGAAGCTCAACGGGATCAGCGATCCCGACCTGGTCGAAGCCGGCCGCGTACTCACCGTCCCCGGCGGACCGGGGGGCGGTGAGGGGCGCCGGGCGGCAACCGTCGCCGATGGCACGGTGACCGTCAAGGAGGGGGAGACCCTCTCGGAAATCGCCGAACGCCACGGCATGAGCGTTCAGCGGCTGATGGCGATCAACGGCATCAACGACCCGGACCGCGTCGAGTCGGGCCGCCGCCTGAGGGTCAGCGGCCAGGTCGCGGCGGCTCCAGCCCGCAGCTACCGCCCGGGGGCAAGTGAGCATGTGGTTCGCCCCGGCGAGAACCTTTCCTCCATCGCCGACGGCTACGGGGTGCCGATGAGCCGCCTGGTGGCCATCAACGCCATCAGCGACCCCGATCACGTCGAAGCGGGAACCCGCCTGAAGCTCAAGGGCAGCCCGGCCCCGGCCGCCGGGCCGGCGCCGGCGACCAGACCGGCGCCGCGCCCCGCCGCGGTTCGACCGACACCGAAGCCCGCCGCTGTGGCGACAGCGACCCCCGCGGCGACCCCCGCGCCCAAGCCCCGTCCTGCCGCCATGCCGGCCGCCACCACCACGGCCACCGCCAGCCGGCCGGCCGGCGCCCCCCTTGCCACCACCCCCGGCAGCGGCAAACCCGACTGGCGGACCTACGGCCCCCTGCAGGTGGACTGGGCCAACTGGCAACCGATGGGGGGCAGCATGGTGGCCCCCACGCTCAACGGCGAGGGGCAGTCGCTTTACCTGGCGATCAACTGCACGGCCCGCAAGATCAATGCCACCAGCCAGGCCGGCCAGTGGAAGACCTGGGATGATCCCCAGGCTGACTTCGAGCAGCAGCTGGTGAGCGACCTCTGCAAAGCCCGCGGCTGAGACCGGCGCACCTCAGGCGGCCCAGCGCAGGGGCCAGGGATTGCGCAGCCAGCGGCGACCACTGGAGCGCAGCCACAGACGCTGCGCTCCGTCATCGCTTTCACTGAGCAGCTCCTCCTGAACCAGCCGCCGGGCCAACCAGGCCCAGCCCTCCTCATCGTTGTCATG
>JBIIND010000235.1:0-3661 GCA_044337665.1 Cyanobium sp. | reverse complement strand
GCCAACTCCAGTTACCGATGCGTGATCTCGAAGAGCAGTACCGGCGCATGGTGTTCAATCTGGTGGCCCGCAATCAGGATGATCACGTCAAAAACATTGCCTTTCTGATGGATCGCACTGGCCAGTGGTCGCTTTCACCTGCCTTCGACATCACCTGGAGTTTCAATCCCAATGGCGACTGGACGGCCACCCATCAGATGTCCGTGAACGGCAAGCGGGATCAGTTCACCCGGGCCGACCTCCTGGCCGCAGGACGCTCCGCCCAGCTGAAGCGCGGCCGAGCCGAAGCCATCGCCGAGGAGGTCATCGCCGCCGTTCGCGATTGGCCGCGCTACGCGGCTGAAGCCGGGGTGCCAGAGGATCGCTATCGCGAGATTCAGGCCAGCCACCGCCTCGATCTTCAGCAAAACGTCAAAACAGGAGCAACGTCGTAAATCGCCAGATCTGACGAGATGAATCACAAAACGGTTTTTTCTCGTCATATCAGGCGACTCGTGCTTCTGGGGTGGTGGTCTTGGCTTGTGGGCCTTTGGCTCGTGCAGGGGCCCGCCCGGCACCGGCAAAACCTGGCTGGCCCGCCCCAGCGGCAATGGAGCCCTTGCCCTGCACCATGTGCTCGTGATTGAAGCAGGCCCGCTGCACGAGCCCTTGACCCCGCCCCGCCGCTGGGAGAGGTCCTACGCTGCGCCTGCCCTGGTTCATCCGCTCACCGCTCCCCGGGCCCGTCCACACAACCACCGCTGACGTGAATGGGCCGAGTTCATGGTCTGGTCGAAAAGAATCCAATGGGTTCGGAAGCTATTTTCCGCAGATATCGGCTGTGGTGCAAGGTCTATAAAGAGACCAAAGAAGAAACCTCTTTCTCAAGAAACAGATGGATATTGCGCCACAGATTCTTCCTTGATCCGCGGCCTATCAAGTGCAGCACGGAGGCCGTAGATGTCTTGCGCATCTTTCGGGGGATTGTTGAGTCAATGGGTCCCCCAGTGTCAGCAAAGAAGTCGGCTTTCCTCAAGCGGGTTCAGGCCGGCGAAGAGCTGCAGGTAACCTCACGCGGACGGATCATCGCCCGAATCGCTCCAGAGCACGACCCCAGCGAGGAAGCTCGGCAATGGCTGTTCTGTCTCCGCAACCGCGTCTCCCTGGGTGATGTCGTGGCGGCTGTTTCTGAACCCGAATCGAGTGGCGATGCGGATCAGCTCTGACACCCGCATCCCCCTCAAATCCGCAACCCAAACCCCTCCCGCCGGTGGAAGTCGGCCTCCGGCCCCGGGTGCATCAGCGCCCAGTAGTCGCAGCGGCCGTCCTGGTGCTGCAGCACCGCCGTGATCGCCGCCTCCAGTTGTGGGGCCGCCGCCAGCTCGGGGGGCAGGGTGGTGGCCAGGGAAAGCCGCAGCATCCCGGCTTCGTCGTGGCGTGTGAAGGGCAGGGCAGTCCAGGCGGGGTCGGCCCGCAGGCCGCGGCGGTAGCCGTCGAGTTGGTACACGGCCCAGTCGCCGCTGGGGGAGAGGTTGAACTCCCGGTAGGTCTCCTGCCCAGGCAACGCCAGGAACAGCTCCAGGCAGGTGGCCTGCCAGAGCTCATCGCGGCGGCGGGGGGCGGCCGCCGGTGGCGGGATGCGCAGGCTGGCGGCTGGGTCGGTGAGCCGGTACTCCACCCGCAGGCGCTCGCCCTGGCGGGCGATCCGGCCCTCCACGGCCAGTCCCCCCCCCTCCACCGCCCGCGCGCCGCCCGCGGAGGGTTCCGCTGGCCCGCCAAAGGGCACCAGCCGGAAGCTCTGGCCGGCCTGCCCCGCCCAGCCCTCTGCGCCACTCACGCCCCGGCCCCCCGCAGCCGCGCCACGATCGCCTCCAGCTCGCCGGCCTGGGCCTCGATGCTCTCGCACAGCCGGAACTGGACCAGGGCGCGGGCCAGGTTCTGGCCCGGTCGTCTGGCGCCGAAGTACACGTCGCCGGCCAGATGGTCGGCCAGGAAGCGCAGGCCCAGCTCGAAGGCGAGGAGCCGGATCGCCGGCACCAGGTAGGCGAAATCCGCCTCGCTCAGGAAGCCCCGCGCCGCCTCCAGGTAGCCCGCCAGCAACGCTTCGCCCAGCGCCGGATCGAAGCGCACCGCTTGCCAATCGTCCGTTTCCTCCCCCAGCGGATTGCAGGCGGAGCGCAGGGCGTCGCCGATGTCCCATTGCACCAGCCCCGGTTTCACCGTATCGAGATCCACCAGGCCGATCGCCGCGCCGCTGGCGGCGTCGAGCAGCACGTTGTTGACCTTCGGGTCGCCGTGGATCGGCCGCAGCCGCAGCTCGCCCCGCGCCAGGGCGTCCTCCAGCAGCGGCGCCAGGGCCTCCCGTTCGGTCACGAACGCCTGGGCCCAGGCCAGCTCCGGGCTCACCGCCCCGCCGTGGGCCGCCAGGGCCTTGCGGTACTGCGTCAGGTAGAGGGGCGTCACGTGGAAGCCCTCCAGGGTGTCCGCCAGTGCCGCCACCGGCAGGTCGTGGATCAGGGCGTGGAACGTGCCCACGGCGCCGCCCACCTCCCTCGCCTGCTGGCCGTTCTCCAGCACATCCACGCTGCGGGAGCCCTCCACGTAGGTGAGCGCCCGCCAGAACGCCTCCCCCTCCTCCACCCACGGCTCATCGGCAGCGCGGGCCATCACCACCGCCGGCATCTCCCAGCGTCGCCCCGGCGCCACCACCGCCCCGGCCGCCCGCCGCCGCTCCACGTGGGCCGCCAGGGCCGCCAGGTTGCCCATCACCAGCCGCGGCTGGTGGAACACTCTCGTGTTCAGGCGCTGCAGCACAAACCCCGGCGACCCCGGCGCGTCCACCCGCACCAGGAACGTTTCATTGACGTTGCCGTTGCCCAGGGGCGTCACCGCCGTGACCGGGCCCGGCAGGCGGAAGCGGCCCGCCACCCCCCAGGCTTCGGCCGCGGCATCGGGGGGGCGGGAGGCGCTCACGGCGGCGCTGGGCACAGGGGGCCGCGATCCTGCCATGGGATCCGATCGGCGAGACTGGCCCCTCCCCCAGGGTTTTCCCTCCCCCATGGCCGCCAGCGCCTCCGGCAGCTCCTTCGCCCGCGCCGCCGCTGCCCGCGCCTTCCCCCTGGCGGCGATCACCGGCCACGGCACCCTCAAGCTGGCCCTGCTGCTGGCGGCGGTGGATCCGGGCCTGGGCGGCGTGGTGATCGCCGGGGGCCGCGGCACCGGCAAGTCGGTGCTTGCCCGTGGCCTGCACGCCCTGCTGCCGCCGATCGATGTGCTCGACCTCGGCGCCGGTGCCGGTCTCTGCGCCCTCAACAACGACCCGACCCGGCCCGACGAGTGGGACGGCCCCATCCGCCGGCGGGTGCTCGAACTCGGCGGCGATCCGGACGGCCGCGACCCCTCCGTCCTGCTGCCCACCAAGGTGGTGCCGGCCCCGTTCGTGCAGGTCCCCCTGGGGGTCACCGAAGACCGGCTGCTCGGGTCGGTGGACGTGGCCGCCTCCCTGGCGGCCGGCGCGCCGGTGTTCCAACCCGGCCTGCTGGCCGAAGCGCACCGCGGCGTGCTCTACGTCGATGAGCTCAACCTGCTCGAGGAGGGCATCACCAACCTGCTGCTGGCGGCGGTGGGCAGCGGCGAGAACCGCATCGAGCGCGAGGGGCTCAGCCTCAGCCACCCCTGCCGC
>JBIIND010000011.1:0-13128 GCA_044337665.1 Cyanobium sp. | reverse complement strand
ACGAGGAATCGGGCTGGTACGACGGCCAGGTGTGGGAGAAACCCCTCAGCTGGCGCCAGCAGGATCTGCTGGTGGCCCGCCACCAGGTGGCCCCGATTCTGGTGCGCCTCGGCCGCGGCATCGCCCTGGCGGGTTCCCTGCTGCTGGCGGGAGCGGGGCTCTGTCAGGCTCTCTGACGCAGCGCCGGACCGATCCCCACCCCCATGTCCCTGTCCTCCAGCTTCAGTGGTCCCACGCGTCCCGGTGTGCCGCCCCTGGAGGTCCGCCTGCTGCGGGAGGGAATCGTGGAGTCCGTGCACCGGGTTCACGCCGTCGTCTGCGACGCGCGGGGACGGGTGCTGATGCGGGCCGGCGATCCCCAGCGGCTGAGCTTCGTGCGCTCGGCCCTCAAGCCCTTCCAGGCGATGGTGTTCGTCAGCAGCGGGACGGCGGAGTGGATCGCCTGCGGCGAGCGGGGACTGGCCATCGCCTGCTCCTCCCATGCGGGTACCCCCACCCATGCCCGCGAGGCCTTCCGCATCCTCTGGGGAGCCGATCTGGAGGCCTCCCAGCTGCAATGCCCCGTGCCGGAGGGCGGCAGCAGCCCCCTGGAGCACAACTGCTCCGGCAAGCACGCCGCCTTTCTGGCCGTCTGCCGACGCCTGCACTGGCCTCTGGAAACCTATCTCCAGCCCGATCACCCCCTCAGTCAGGAGGTGCGCAAGCGCGTGGGGGAACTGCTGGGTCTGCCCGGAGAGGAACTGGTGAGCGCCCGCGACGACTGCGGCGCCCCCACCCTGCAGCTGCAACTGGCCCAGATGGCCCTGTTGTTCGCCCATCTCGGGGCGGGGGTGCAGCAGGATCTCGAGCAGCTCAGCCGCGCCATGCTGCTCCACCCCGATCTGGTGGCAGGCCCGGGGCGATTCGACACCCAACTGATGGGGCTGGCCCACGGGCAGGTGCTGAGCAAGGGCGGGGCCGAAGGCATCCTGTGCCTCAGCCGTGTCGGCGAGGGACTGGGGGTCGCCATCAAGGTCGAGGACGGCTCCGCCCGCGCCAAGCATGCCGTTGCCCTGCACCTGCTTGAGCAGCTCGACTGGCTCACCCCCGTCACCCTCGATGAACTGCACCAGCGCTTCCTGCAGCCGGCTCCCCACCTGCGGCTGGAGGTGCGGGGCGAGCTTCGCTTCGACTGATTCGCTTCGGGTGATCGGGACCGCGGTCCGCGCCGTTGCCCTGGGGGGCCGGCTGGTAAGATTTGAGGGCAGCCAGGAGCTGTAGGCACCTGTCGCGGGGTAGAGCAGTCTGGTAGCTCGTCGGGCTCATAACCCGAAGGTCGCGAGTTCAAATCTCGCCCCCGCCACCAATTTCTTCCAGACCCGGTTCTCTTCGCAGAGCCGGGTTTTTGTTTTTTGCCTCCCCCGCCGACCCCCAGGGCGGATCGCCCTATCGGGGCTTGCGTAGGTTGGCCCCTGCGCTTTCCACCCGTTGGCCCCCCGCATGCCCAACGCCCCAGCCGCGCCCGAGGCAGGCTTCCAGCCCGACGCGATCGTGGTCGGGGCCGGGGCGACCGGCGGCGTGGCGGCGATGGTGCTGGCCGAGGCGGGCCTGCGGGTGTTGGTGCTCGAGGCCGGTCCGGAGCTCACCGCAGATCAGGCCTTCGGCAACGAACCGCTCAACAGCCTGCGCCGGATCGCCAACATCAGTGGGGGTCGCCATCGCCAGCAGGCCAACCACCCCGGCTACTGGAAACACAACCCCGAACTGTTCATCGATGAGCGGCGCCATCCCTGGAGCACCCCAGAGGAGGCCCCCTTCCTCTGGACCCGCGGCCGGCAGGTCGGGGGCAGGAGTCTGACCTGGGGCGGCGTCACCCTGCGGCTTTCAGAGAGCGAGTTCCGGGCCGGGGAGTGGGATGGAGCCAGCCCCTGCTGGCCGATCGGCAGCGCCGATCTCTCCCCCTACTACGACCGCCTCGAGTCGCTCCTGGGCGTCCATGGGGCCTGTGATGGCCTGCCCCAGTTGCCGGACGGACGGTACCGGCCGCCGCTGCCCTTCACCCCCGGCGAGCAGCGGATCAAAGAGAGCATCGCCCGGGAGCTGGATCTGCCGCTGATCCACTCCCGCGGCTTCCCGCTGCACCGGCGCAGCGCCCAGAGCCCCTGGCCGCGCTCCAGCGCCCAGGGGGTCACCCTGGCCCGGGCGCTGGCCACCGGCCGCGTCCGGTTGCGCAGCCAGGCGGTGGTGAGCCATCTGCCGATCAGCCCCGACCGCAGCCGCGCGGAAGGGGTGGTGCTGGTCGCTCCCCATGGCGGCGAGGAGCTGGTGCGGGCTCCGCTGGTGGTGCTCTGCGCCTCCACGATCGAAAGCACCCGCATCCTGCTGCACTCCAGCGAGGAGCGGCGCAGCGGGGGGCTGATCGATCCATCGGGATGCCTGGGCCGTTATCTGATGGATCACATCTCCACCTGCCGCTTCTTCCGCCTGCCCGATGTCCCGCCGCTGCGGGAGCCGGCGGAGCTCTCGGGGGCCGGCAGCGCCTATCTGCCCAACACGGTGAATCTTGGGGGCGGGGACTCGCTCGATTTCCTCAGGGGCTATGGGCTGTGGACGGCGGTGCAACGGCTGGATCCACCACGGCCCTTCCGCCGCGATCCGGATGCGGCCCTGGGCTTCATGATCGGCCACGGCGAGGTCCTTCCCCACCCCGACAACCGGATCCTCCTCGATCCGGAGAGACGGGATGGGGACGGTCTGCCGGTGCCGCGGATCGAATGTCGCTGGCGGGGGAATGAAAGGGCGATGGTGGCCCATATGCAGAGCCGCATGGCGGACGTGGTGGCGGCCGCCGGCGGCGAGATCCTGCCGGTGGAGGATCTTTTCCTCATTCCCCTGCTGGAGCCGATCCTGCGGGGCAGCGCTGCGGTCAGCCAAGGGGCGGCTCCCCCGGGGTATTACATCCATGAGCTGGGCGGAGCGCGCATGGCCTCCCGGGAGGAGGACGGGGTGGTGGATCCCTGGAACCGCTGCTGGCGAGCCCCCAATGTTCTGGTGGTCGATGGCGCCTGCTGGCCCAGCGCCGGCTGGCAGAGCCCCACCCTCACGGAAATGGCGATCACCTGGAGGGCCTGCGAGTCGGCGGCACGCCACGGGCCAGGGAACGCAGGCGTGTAGGCAAACAGCCACAGGAGGGGCTTTCCGGTGTCGACGACCACAGATCCCGCGAGCCGTACACCCCACACTTATGGGGCGACCTTTCAACGGGTCGGGCAAGGGAGAAAACACAAGCGGGGGTTGGCACCCCCGCTTTTTTTTGCCCGAATCCGGAGCGGATTTCTCAGCCCAACCCCTTCGCGCTGCTGGGGATCTGGAACAGACCATCGAGATATCGCTTGGCCACCTGGGGGTCCTGGCAGCCATGCTGAAACAGGAAGCCAGCCAGGGCGGAGCTGATCAGGCTGTACTGATCCCAATGGGGATGGGTTTCGAGGAAGGCCCGCATGCCACGGAATAGCACCTCCGGAACCTCCGCCTCCAGCGTGATGCGTGCGGCGGGGGGATTGCCGCAGGCCGAAGGCGCGGGGACTTCGGTCGAGCCACCGCTGCCAAGGCGCCCGTGGGGCGGTTGCCGATCCATGCCCATGGTCTGCGGAGTGAGGGAGGCGTTCGCGTCCCACTACGCCACATACTGAGGCTGGGCGTCAAAGCGATGCCGATCGTGTAAACCCAACCCTCCTGCCGATGAGACTGGCTGCCGTCACAGGAGCTGCGCGGGGGTGCGGAAGGGCGGGCATCCCCCTCGACCCCCGGGCCCCAGCCTGTCAAGGCACCCATGGGAAAACCCCCTCTTTCCCCAACGCCTCGGCCGGATGGGGCGCCCCCTGGGCCCCTTCTGTGGAAAAGCCCAGGCTCAACCGGGGAAAAACCCATCAAAATGGGGAAAGACGCAACCGATCAGCAAAACTAATCCTGAGGCGTCTCGCAAGCCGCGCCCTGAGACGAGACATCTGAGCCCGGCGCCCGCGGACGGATCAGCTCTCGCCGCGGCGCAGGGTGCGGGGACCCAGCGGATGGTCGGCGTGGGGATAGGCGGTGTGGGTGTGGCTGTGGCTGTGGTGAGCGCCAGGGTCAGGGGGGTCCGCCTGACGGCCGAGGGGCAGGGGCACCCCGTCGGGCTGGCAGGCCCCCGTGCACTCCTTCTCACACAGCGTGCAGCTCTCCACCAGGCCCTCCACATGGTGGTGGTGGCTGTGCTGGGGTGCTCCCACTTCCCGCTCAAAACCCAGCACCTGGGCGCGGTATTTGCACAACGAGCAGTTCATGTCGGTGTCGCCGCGCAGCACCTCGGCCACCCGCTCCCGGAAAGTGGCCAGCACATCCGGGTGGTCCCCCAGATAGCGGGCTTCAAGAAACTCCACCTGGGGATGGTCGCTGGCCACAAGGCGGGTGTGCTGCAGGATGCGACTGACCAACACCCCCGAGAAGAGGAAGTAGGGAAAGACCACGATGCGGCGGTAGCCCAATCGAACCACCTGGCGCAGTCCGGGTTCCACCAGGGGGAATGTCACGCCGGAGTAGAGGGTCTCCCCCCAGCCGAATCCGAAACCCTCCACCAGCATGCGCGTCACCTTGGCGACGTTGGAATTGGCGTCCGGATCGGAGGATCCCCGACCCACCACCACCAGCACCGTCTCGTGCAGGGGAACGGGCTCCTCGCCGCGACTGCGGGCGCCGAGATCGGCGGCCTCGAGGCAGGAGCGGATGCGCGCCCCGGCGGCGTGAATCATCTTCAGGTCGACTCCGAGCTCCCGGCCGTAGTCGACGCGCACTCCCGTCTCAGCCGCCCAGGTGTTGAGCACCGAGGGAATGTCGTTCTTGGCATGGCCCGCGGCGAAGAGCATCGCGGGGACCGCAAGCACGTGGCGCACCCCCAGGCCCCGCAGTTCCTCAAGGCCATCCCGCAGGATCGGTCGGGCGAACTCGAGGTAGCCATGGGCCACCGGCAGCGGTGCCAGGGTCTGGCGCAGCTGCTCCGCCAGGGCGGCGAACTCGGCGACGGCGAGGCGGTTGCGGCTGCCGTGCCCACAGACCAGGATCCCCAGAGGACCATGGGGACCGACCGTCGACAGGGGGGATTCAGGGGAAGCCGGGGCGGGAATCGTGGTCATGGCGGCGGAAACCTGAGCCGACCGTAGACCGGGGGCCCGGGGATTCGATTCGCCCTGGCGCCTCCCCGGATCCGGCGAGAGGCGCAAGGATGGGTCCATGAGCCTGCACCTGCCCCCCTACCAGCCCCTCCCTCCCCCTACGCGAGGGGAGGAACTGCTGCGGGTTCCGATCGCCAGCCTGCAGCCCACCCAGATGTGCGTCGGCCAGGCGGAGGTGCGCAGCCGGCTGGCCGATTTCAGCGAGGAGAGCGCCAAGCAGCGTCTGCGCTACCTGAGGGGCAAGCCTGTTCCCTTGGTGCGCAGCAGCAGCGGCGACCACTGGATGGTGGACCGGCACCACCGCCTGCGGGCCCTGGTGGAGCTCGACCCGCAGGCGGAGGCCTTTGGATACGTGGTGCTGCAGGTGACGACCGACGACCGCCAGGCCGTGCTGGAGGAACTGGGACGGCGAGGGTGGCTGTACCTCTACGACGGCCGTGGCCACGGTCCGCTGGTGCCCACGAGCCTGCCGACGCGGCTGCTGGACCTCCAGGACGATCCCTACCGCAGCCTGGTGTGGAAGCTCAAAAAGGAGGGTTGCCTGGACCCCGAGCCCCTGATCCCCTTCCACGAGTTCCGCTGGGGAGCCTGGCTGCGCAGGCGCCCCCTTCCCCCGTTCAGCTCCGCCCGGCTGGATCCGGCCCTGCCGGCTGCGCGGGCGCTGGTGCGGTCGCGGGCGGCGTCCCACCTGGCGGGCTGGAAGGGCGGCGACTGAGCAGGCCTGGCGGCCCCCACGAGCGACTCCCCCCCGTGTTGCGCGGTGGCTCTCCATCGCCGGCCAGCAGGTCCCGCTCCCACCGCCCCAGGCGCTGCTGCAGCCAGAATGAGCCCGCGGCGAACCCCAGGCCAACGCCAATCACGGTCGGGGTGCGCCACAGGCTGATCGCCAGCAGGGCGAACCAGGGAATGGCCAGAACCACCGGCCGCCAGCGGCGGATTCCGGCCAGGGCGCCGGAGCAGGCGGCGCAGTGGCGGGTGTGGCTGCGCTCCCGATCCATCAGGGCGGGGCGATCGAGCCTCGGTGGCAGGGGATCCGCTGGGAAGGGATCCCCGCCGCAGCTGGTCACCCAGTCGTGCAGGGCTCGCACGTAGAGGTCGGAGCCGGTCGCCAGGTGGAAGGCGGTGCTGGCGGCCCCGCTGCGTCCACGGCGCTCCAGCTGCCGCTCCTGCCAGTGCAGAAAAATCTGATCGTCCTCCAACACCTTGTGGTTGCCGATGTGCTGCAGCCACACCGGCCGGAGGCGCAGCAGAAGGCGCGGCAGGGGCGAGCGGAACTGGAAGGGGAAACGGGCAAACAGGCGGCATTCCCCCCGGCGGATCGGGGTGGCGTAGACCACCGTGAGGATGCGCCCGAGGCTCTTCGCACTCAGGTCATGCCACATCAGAGCCGGCGCGGCGAAGGTGGTGTGCTGGCTACCGAGACGGCCCTGGCGCGGACCCTCCTCCCAGAGCACCGTGAAGCCCTCGGGCCCCGCCGTCTGCAATTCGGCGCGCACCGGAGCCGCATTGGTGCGCCGCCCCACCGTGCCGTGGTGTGTGAAGTTCACATGGCTGACATCCAGGACGTTCTCCAGAAGGGTGAGCGCATCCATCGGCAGGTCGCGGAAGGTGTCCTGCAGCAGCCAGGGCCCCCCGCTGGTGTCGTCGATCGCCGGCACCAGCGGCAGGGGCGTGGCGGCCGCGGCGGATCCATCCCCGGCAAAGACGAAAAGCAAGCCCTGGGCTTCGGCGCAGGCGAACGCTTGACAGCTGGAGCGGGCCTCGGAAGGGCGACTGCCAGGCTCGGCCTGGGGAATCGTGGTGCAGCGGCCGTCGCCATCGAAGCACCAGCCGTGGTAGGGGCACTCCAATTGCCCCGTCTCATTGATCCGTCCCTCCGAGAGGGGCACCAACCGGTGCGGGCAGAGGTCGGCGAAGGCTCGCCAGCAACCGGCGCCGCCATCCCACCACAGCACCAGGTCCTGCTCCAGGAGGGTGAACGCGGCCGGCCGGCCTTGGTCGAGATCCCGCAGGTAGGCCACCGGGTACCAGTGGTTCCGCCAGGCGGAGCCGGGGGGCGGAGGATCGGTGGAGGGGTGCATGAGGCGGATTCTGGAAGGCGGCGGGGGCGCTCCGTGAGTAGACCTGCAAGGAAGGCAAATTCGGGAGCGGCTTGATGGCCTACACGCACCTGCTGGTGCCCAGCGACGGTTCGGAGCTTTCCACCAAGGCGATGCACGAGGCCGTCAAGCTGGCGCGCTGCACCGGCGCCCGGATCACAATCGTCCATGCCCAGCCCAAGGTGCCCCTGCCGGTGATGGGCATGGGGGAGATGCTGGACGCCTCCACCATGGAAGCGCTGATCGTCGCCACCCGCCGCGATTCTGACCGACTGCTGGAGGAGGCCAGCGGCATCGCCGCCAGCGGGGGCGTCACCGCCAGCTGCGAGCGGGTGCAGAGCGACCTCCCCCACAAGGTGATCCTGGAAGCGGCCTCGCGCCTGGGGTGCGACCTGATCGTGATGGGCAGCCATGGTCGGCGGGGTCTGCAGGGCCTGCTCCTGGGGAGCCAGACCCAGCGGGTGCTGCTGGAGGCACCCTGCCCGGTGCTGGTGGTGCGCTGATCGGCTCAGTCCTCCTCTTCCTTCTCGTCTCGGCTGAGTTCGCGCAGGTAGTCCGCATGGGCGGCGTTGGAACGCCGGCCCGAAGACTGGAGGACCGGTCCGTGGCGCAGGGAACGGCGAAACCAACCCGTCCAGGCCTGGAGCAGGCTGGACTCATGGCCTGGCAGGAAGGCCCCGGCGGCAAAGGCGAACGCATAAGCCAGAGAGGAGATCGCCAGGCGAATGCTTTCCTGCACCAGTTGCCAGAGCCGATCAGGGGGCAGGCCTTGCAGCTGCTGTTTCAACCTGGCCTGGGCCGCGTCGAGGCCGGCGAGGATCTGGGGTCGTATGGCTTCGATCGGCTTGGAGAGTTCCGCCTGGGGAAGGTTGGGGACGCGCAGGGTCTGAAGGCGGGACTGCATCTCGGCGGTGGTGCGGGCCCCCTTGATGGCTTCGCGGAGCTGGACAATCCGCCGATTCGCAGCCCTCAGTTGCTGCGATTGGGAGGTGTTGGCCGTACTCACGCCTTTCCAGGCGGCAAAGCTCTGCAGGGGGATCAACAGCAGGTAGCCGATGGCGGCGGCGGCGGCGAGGGAGGCGATCTTGTCCCGCCGCGCCCGCAGCCGCCCACTGGAGGGATTGATGTAAGCGGCCAGCCAGATCAACACAAAACCAAACATCGCCAGCGCCCCGTTATTGACCAGGCTGGAGGCGAAACGGAGCTGCCAAGCCGGATTCAACAGCCGGGGCGGGATGGAGGCGGAGATGACGACCACGGCGAACACCACGAGCAGCGCGGTGGAGATGGTGGCAAGGATGGCACCAATCTCTTCAGGATCACGATCGGAGGTGGTGGGAGAGGAGGATCGCACAACCAGGGTGGGGAGTTCAGACCGCCCCAGATTATGGGGGAAGGTAGCCTCCGGACACCGGGTCGACCCTTGATAACTCCGGCTTCAAACAGTTGTGTCGCAGTACCCCTTCTGCATAAATCGGCAGACCTGACTGAGATGGGCTACGCGGGGACGATCCCGGTCTGTGGCTCGGGCGGCCATCAAATTCCGGGGGCGCCAAAGAAGCCCCGGCTCTGCAGCCATATCGCCAACAGCAGCATCGGCCCGAAAACGGCTGCGGCGATCTGGAGCCTGACCACGAGCCCTTCCCGGCGTTCGCGGGAGGCGGGCGAGGGTGGGGCTGGTGCAGCGGGTTTCCTGGCGGGCATGGGGATCGGCACGAGGCCCCCCATGCTGACCCCTCAAGCGGCCGATCTGGTGCGGCATTCGGGCGTGCAGGCCTCCTGCAGGTGCAGCAGCCAGGCGCGACGCAGATCCTCCCGCTGGATCGCAAAGCCGAGCCGCCTGGCCGCGAGCACCAACTCGGCGCGGGAACGGCAGCACCGCAGCGAGCGGCGGATCACGCCGTCCCGTTCGGCCTCGTCCACCAACCGTGCCAGTTCCCCCAAGCCCATGGCTGCCCCGCGGCGTGTGCTCGCACCAGGCTGGCAACGCCAGACCGATCCGACCAGCCAAGGGGGCCGCAATCTGGCCCTGTTTGTTCGTTTTTCTAGGGCTGCCAGCCGCTCCGCCATTTCAGACTCGGGTGCCGACAAGGAATCGGAAGCTTTTCGTGGCTCGCACCGCAGACCTTCTCCCCCCCCTGTCCCACGCCCAGCCGACCCAGGGAGGCGTCTCCCGGGCCCGGGGGGCGCCTAACCGGACCGAAGCCAACCACCCCGAGGAATTCGGGCTGGCCCTCGGTCGGCACCGCTGGCACCAATCCCGGCGCTGGTCCTGCGGAGACGCCTGCCTGATGGTCTCCCTCGGCGGACCGCTGGAGGGGAGGCTGGGCGATCAGGTCCTGCGACTGGGGGGGCCGCAAGCGGCGCTTTTCCTGCCGGATCGATGGGCAGGGGAGATCGCGCTGCGGGAGTTCGACGGGCTGTTGCTGCGCCTCCAGAGCAGCCGACTGGAGCGAGCGGCGGCTTCGATGATCGGCCAGCAATGGAGCCCACGGCGCTTCGCGCCGCTGCTGCAGCAACCCATCACCGTCGCTGGAAGCGCTGGAAGCGCCCAACGGCACCTGCTGCGCCTGGGGGTGATCGCCCGGCTGCTGGATCCCATGGCCGGCCATCCTCCGGAGGAAATCCGCCTGCTCGCCCTCGAGGATGTGTTGGATCGCTTGGTTGTGCTCTCCCTGTGGGAGGAGCGGCTGTGCGCCGAATTCGCCAGTCCCGGGGTTGCGGGGGGAGATCGTCAGGCCATTCTCGACGACCTGGTGGCCTGGATTCGCGCCAACAGCCACCGCCCCCTGCACCTGGCGGAACTGGAGAAACGCAGCGGCTATTCCGAACGCAGCCTGCGCAATGCCTTCCAGGACCGCTTCGGCTGTGCGCCAAAGCAGTGGATACGGCGTACGCGGATGGAATCCGCGCGCCAGCGACTGCTCGATGCCAGGCCGGAGGAGACGGTCTCCACGATTGCGCGGGAGCATGGCTACCAGCACATCAGCCAGTTCAGTCGCGACTTTCGTTGTGTATTCGGTGAGCAGCCCTCCCTGGTGATGCGCCAGGGGCGCCGAGCCCTGGGTTGAGGTCTCGGCGCCTGGGCCCGGGGTGGGCGGATTCAGTCCGCGGTGCCGAAGGCCACCTGACAGGCGGCGTTCAACAGCTCGGCCTCCTGGGCACTGGCGGGTTCGCGACCGTTGATCAACCCCGCATGGCAGTCGGCGGTGAGTTGGTAGCTGGTGCCATCGGCGCTGACCACAAAGCTGACACCGCTGCTGCCGCTGGGCTGCACGGTGCCATAGAGCAGCTGGTAGCCGGTGTTCGGCACCAGGATGTAGGTCTGATTGGCCTGCAGGGCGTTATCAACGGCGTCATTGATGATGGCGGCCGTGGCCAGGGTGCCGATGCCCCAGGCCGCAGCCCGGGCTCCCCACCAACCCCAGGGGGGATTGGTACCCAGCCCGTACCAACCCCAGTTCCAGGGTCGGGCCACCCCCCATCCCGGGCGAGCCCAGCCGGGGTTGAGGTTGATGGTGCTGAGATTCACGTTGCGATTCCAGTCGCGGTCGATGGTCATCGAGCGCTCGCCGCGGTTGCGGGTGCCGTTGCGCTCGCCGCGGCCCTCGGGCCGGTTGGAGCCAAGCCGCTCGCCCTCCGGGCGGGGGGCGCCCAGGCGCTCAGACCCCCCGGACGGACGTTCGGGCCGTGAGGGGCGATCGGGCCGTGAGGGGCGATCGAGGGAGGGGTTGCCGACCCGGCTGCCCCGGTTGCCGTCGCTGAAGCCGCCCTGGGGGCGCCGATCGCCGCGGCTGAAGGAGCTGCCGGTGCCCTGGAAGCCACTGTGACCCCGCGAACCGCTACCGCTGCCGCCCCGGTGGCCACCGCCGCCGCCCCGGGCTGCGCCGCCACCGCCGCGGCCGCCCCCGCCGCCCCCGCGGGCGGTCCACTGCGGGGCCCCAGGGAAGGCGCCCGAAAAACCAGGGGCGGGACCCGCGGCCAGGACGGGGACCATCGGCAGGGCGATCAGGCCAACGAGCAACAGGGGGAAGGGAGAGGTGGATCTTTTCATCGCATCACCCCCTGACCCCGTTGGGAGAGCCGATCGCAACCCTTGTCGTAGCAGATCAGATCCACGCGGCCATTGGCGCCGAAGTGGGCGCTCACGTAATCGCGCCCGCGCAGGTCCGGGCGATCCTCCAGCACGCTGTTGAGGTAGTTGGGGTTGACCACGCACAGCTCACGGTTGTTGAAACAGACCGTGTTGGTGGAGAAGCGGGCCTCGGCATTGCGCAGATTGACCCAGGAGCGAGCGGTGGCATCCCAGAGGGCCATGCGGCTTGGCTCCGCGCTGACCCGGATGGTCTTCACGCTCGGCCCGATCCGGTGGCGGTAGAGGGTGACCCCTCCCTCATCCAAGGCCTCCACCGTGCAGGCGACCGGGGCGGCCCCCTGGACGGCGCACTTGGTCTCGAGGGTGTAGAGCACCTTCGCGTCGGCGGGAAGGGCGCCGAAGCAGGACAGCAGGGCGCAGCCGGCCAGCAGCCAACCGCGTCCCGGACGGGGCCGCATCACCGGAATGGATGGGGAAGAAAAGGGGGCCATGGGGGCACCAGGGGGCAACAGAAAGAGGGGGGAGGGGGAGTTCAGGCGGCCTCGGCCACCGGATGGGGGGTCAGGGGGGGTCGGGCCGCACGATGCAACGGAAGCCGAGGTGACAGGTGGAGGTGTCGATCCCCTGGGCCATGCGCGCCGCCGGGCGGTAGCGACGGCAATAGCCCGGGGCACAGAGAAAGGAGCCCCCCTTCACCACCTTGCGCGGGATCTGGCCGTGCTGGGAGGTGGGGTCGATGCTGGACTCCCGGCAGCGGGGGGCGCCGCTGGCGTTGAGGGAGTGGTCCTGATACCAGTCGTGCGTCCACTCCCAGACGTTGCCGATCATGTCGACGAGCCCGAAGGGATTCGCGGGAAAGGAGCCCACCGGCGAGGTGCGCTCCCAGCCGTCGAGGCGGGTGTTGTGGTTGGGAAAGTCCCCCTGCCAGGTGTTCGCGAGCATGCGACCGCCGGGGTGCAGTTCCGACCCCCAGGCGAACTCCACCTCCTCCAGGCCGCCGCGGGCGGCGCGCTCCCATTCCGCCTCGCTGGGGAGCCGCTTGCCGGCCCAGGTGGCATAGGCCACGGCGTCCCCATAGGCGATGTGGACCACCGGATGGCGCTCCCGCCCCTTGATCGAGCTGCCGCCACCCTCCGGATGGCGCCAGTCCGCCCCCGGCACGTACTGCCACCAGCGGTAGGGATCCCCCTGGCCGATGGGTCGGGGGGGCGGCACGAACACGATCGAGCTGGGCTGAAGCAACCCCGGCTTGGCCTCGGGGTAGAGGGATGGATCGGCCGGCCGCTCCGCCAGGGTGACGTGGCCAGTGGCCTTCACGAACGCCTGGAACTGGGCATTGGTGACGGGCTTGCGATCCATCCAGAAGCCCTCCACCCGCACCCGATGGGCAGGAGCCTCTTCGGGGTAGTGGTGATCGGAGCCCATCGGGAAGCCGCCGCCGGGAATCCAGACCATCTCCCGGGCCGGAGGGCGGCCGGGAGCGCTGGCGGTGGCGGGGGAGCTGGGCACGGCGGGGATCGATCAGGCGGCGCCGCTGGCCGCATGCTCCAGTTTCTCCATCACCCGCTCCAGCGAGAAGCTGGCCGCCTTCTGGCGGGGCGGATAGGCAACAAAGGTTTTGAGGAAGTCGGCCACGAAGGCCTGGGCCGGCACGATCAGGAAGACGTGGTCGAACATCCAGTCCCAGTAGGTGTTGGAGGTGATGTCGGCCCGCTCGTAGGGATCGGTGAGCAGGTTGAAGACCTTC
>JBIIND010000010.1:0-13191 GCA_044337665.1 Cyanobium sp. | reverse complement strand
AGGATGTCGGGCCGTTTCTCTACAACCTCTTTTCCGATCCGGAGATCATCCGACTGCCCACGCCGGCGCTGCAGAAACCCCTGGCCTGGTTGATCAGCACCCTGCGCAGCGGCAAGTCCCAGGAGGCCTATCGATCGATCGGGGGTGGATCTCCCCTGCGCCGCATCACCGAGCACCAGGCGCGGGAGCTGCAGAGCGCCCTGCGCCAGCGCGGCGTGGAGGCCACCACCTACGTGGCGATGCGCTACTGGCATCCCTTCACCGAATCCGCCGTGGCGGACATCAAGGCCGACGACATCGATGAGGTGGTGGTCCTGCCCCTGTATCCGCACTTCTCGATCAGCACCAGCGGCTCCAGCTTCCGGGAGCTGCAGCGGCTGCGGCAGTCCGATCCCGCGTTCCGCCAGTTGCCGATCCGCTGCATCCGCAGCTGGTACGACCACCCCGGTTACATCGATGCCATGGCCGGACTGATCGCGCGGGAGATCCGCAGTTGCGACGATCCCGCCGCCGCCCATGTGTTCTTCAGTGCCCACGGCGTGCCGAAGAGTTACGTGGAGGAGGCGGGCGACCCCTATCAGAAGGAGATCGAAGACTGCGCTGCCCTGATCATGGAGCGCCTCGAGCGGGAACTGGGCCACCCCAATCCCCACACCCTCGCCTACCAGAGCCGGGTGGGCCCGGTGGAATGGCTCAAGCCCTACACCGAGGATGCCCTGCACGACCTGGGTCAGGCGGGCACCCGCGATCTGGTGGTGGTGCCGATCAGCTTCGTCAGCGAGCACATCGAGACCCTCGAGGAGATCGACATCGAGTACCGCGAGCTGGCCACCGAGGCCGGGGTGGTCAACTTCCGCCGGGTGCCGGCGCTCGACACCGATCCCACCTTCGTGCGCGGCCTGGCCGATCTGGTGCAGGAGGCGCTGGCGGGGCCGGAGGTGAACCTCGACCAGGCGGCGCGCCTGTCCACCCAGGTGAAGCTCTACCCCCAGGACAAGTGGGCCTGGGGCTGGAACAACAGCTCCGAGATCTGGAATGGTCGCCTGGCGATGGTGGGGTTTTCCGCCTTTCTCTTCGAGCTGATCAGCGGTCGCGGTCCCCTGCATGCCATCGGCCTGCTCTGAGTCGACGGTCCGGCCGACCTGCGGGGCCAGCCCTCCGGCCACGCCCCGGCGGCGGGCCCTGCCCCGGTTCGTCGCCCGGCCGGTTGTGGTTCTGGTCTCCCTGGCCGTCCTGGCCGCCCTCGACGCCGGGCTGCGGCCGACCCCGGCCCAGGTTCGGAGCGCCTGGCTGCGGGGGGTGTTTCCGGTGGCCAGCTTCGCCGGCTACACCAGTCCCTTCGGCATGCGCACCCATCCGCTGAGCGGTGACCGGCGCCAGCACTTCGGGGTGGACATCGCCGGGCCCCTGGGCTCGCCGGTGCGCAGCTGGTGGAACGGCACGGTCAGCGAGGTGATCAGCGACGGCGGCTGCGGCAACGGCCTGACGATCCGCTCCGGTGATTACGAGCACATCTATTGCCACCTGGCGGGGAGCGTCGGCGAGGGGTGGTACCGCAGTGGCCCGGTCCTGCTCAGGGTCGGCCAGCGGGTGCGGGCCGGCCAGTGGATCGGCCATATCGGGATGACGGGCAGCACGACCGGGCCCCACCTGCACTGGGGCATGCGCTATCGGGGGGCGTGGATGGATCCGGCCCGGGTGCTGCGGGCGATGGCCGCCAGCCGCCTCGGCCTGGCACCAGCGGCGCGAAGGGCACCTAAGGTTGGGGTGTTGCGTTGACCCGCCACTTGCCGTGACGCTCACGCCCCTCACCCCGGCTGAACAGAACATCGCCCCCACCGCCCCGCAGGAGCACGATCCTGGGCAGGCGGAGGTTTCGACACCCGCGCGGGTGAGCGGTGGCTACGCGCTGATGGATTCCCTGCGCCGCCATGGTGTCCGCCACATCTTCGGCTACCCGGGCGGTGCGATCCTGCCCATCTACGACGAACTCCACAAGGCCGAGTCCCGCGGCTGGCTGCGCCACATCCTCGTGCGCCACGAACAGGGGGGAACCCACGCGGCCGACGCCTATGCGCGGGCCACCGGGCGGGTGGGGGTGTGCTTCGGCACCTCCGGACCCGGCGCCACCAACCTGGTCACCGGCATCGCCACCGCCCACATGGATTCGGTGCCGATGGTGGTGATCACCGGCCAGGTGCCCCGTGCGGCGATCGGCACTGACGCTTTCCAGGAGACCGATATCTTCGGCATCACCCTGCCGATCGTCAAACACTCCTGGGTGGTGCGCGACCCCCGCGACATCGCCCGCATCGTGGCCGAGGCCTTCCTCATCGCCGCCAGCGGTCGCCCCGGTCCGGTGCTGATCGACATCCCCAAGGATGTCGGTGCCGAGATGTTCGAGTATGTGCCGGCGGAGCCTGGCTGCTCGGTTCCGTCGGGCTTCCGCCCCACCCCCCAGCCCGAGCCCGCCGCCATCGAGGCCGCCCTCGCCCTGATCCGTCAGGCCCGCCGGCCGCTCCTCTACGTGGGCGGCGGCGCCATCAGCTCCGGGGCTCACCAGCAGGTGCATGATCTGGCGGAGCGCTTCCGGTTGCCGGTCACCACCACCTTGATGGGCAAGGGTGCCTTTGATGAGCACCATCCCCTGTCGGTGGGCATGTTGGGGATGCACGGCACCGCCTACGCCAATTTCGCCGTCACCGAATGCGATCTGCTGATCGCCTGCGGCGCCCGTTTCGACGACCGGGTCACCGGCCGGCTTGACAGCTTCGCCCCCCGCGCCCAGGTGATCCACATCGACATCGACGCCGCCGAGGTGGGCAAGAACCGGGTGCCGGAAGTGCCGGTGGTGGCGGACGTGAAGGCTGCCCTGACCGCCCTTCTGGCCGTTTCAGCCGACGAGCGAAGCGGCGGCCGCACCGAGGCCTGGCTGGAGAGGATCGACAGCTGGAAGCGCCACTACCCCCTGGTGGTGCCCACCCCCCAGGGCGAAATCGCCCCCCAGGAGGTGGTGGTGGCCCTGCGGGAGTTGGCGCCCGAGGCTTACTACACCACCGACGTGGGCCAACACCAGATGTGGGCGGCCCAGTTCCTGCGCAACGGACCCCGCCGCTGGATCAGCAGCGCCGGCCTGGGCACCATGGGCTTTGGCATGCCCGCCGCCATGGGGGTTCAGGTGGCCTTCCCCGGCGAACAGGTCATCTGCGTCGCCGGCGATGCCAGCATCCTGATGAACATCCAGGAGCTCGGCACCCTGGCCCAGTACGAGCTGCCGGTGAAGGTGGTGGTGCTCAACAACGGCTGGCAGGGAATGGTGCGCCAGTGGCAGGAGAGCTTCTACGACGAGCGCTATTCCGCCTCCGAGATGACGGGCGGAATGCCTGATTTCCAGGCCCTTGCCGAAGCCTTCGGTCTGCGGGGGGTGCGCATCACCGAGCGGGCCAACCTGCGCGAGCAGCTCAGCGAGGCCCTTCTCCATCCAGGACCGGCCTTCGTTGATGTGGTGGTGCGCCGCAACGAGAATTGCTACCCGATGGTGCCGCCCGGTGCCAGCAACGCCCAGATGGTGGGTCTGCCCAGCCATCCGGAACTGGCGATCGACACCATTCGCCACTGCAATGCCTGCGGTGCTTCCACCGCCAGCGCCCATCTGTTCTGCCCCAGCTGCGGCACCAAGCTCTGACCTCCCCCCCTCCGTCCCCCCGGCGCCGTCCTCCGGTGGGCCGCAAGGGCCTGGCCCTGATCGCCGGGCTGCTCCTGCCCCTCTGGCTGGGCTTCATCTCTTTCGCTGGTCTGATCGCAGGGTTCGTCGTGGTCGCCGCCCCGGCCGCGGCCGCCGAGGTGTTGCAGGTCACGGGGCCCGATCGGCTGGTGATCGGGGATCGCAACCGCAGCACGGCGGTGCGGTTGGGCTGCGTGGCGGTGGAGCCCCAGGCCGCAGCCGAGGCCACCGCGCTGTTGCGCCGGCTGCTGCCGCGCCGCCGGCGGGTCAACCTGCGGCCGATGGGGGTGCGAGATGGGGAGCTGCTGGCGCGGATTCGACCGATCGATCCCGACGGCGAGGACCCGGCCGAGGCCCTGGTGGCCGCGGGGCTCGCGCAGCCGATTCCCTGCGCCTAGCCTCAGGGCCATGAGTTTGAACCGCACCGCCAAGGGCATCGTGCTGGTGCCGAGCCTGCTCCTGGGGGGCGCCTTCCTGGCGGCGGCCACCTGGGCTGGCGAGGGGCCGGCCGCCGCGAACCGCCCCCTGGCCCTCAGCCTTGGCGGCGTGCTGATGGCGGCGGGTCTGCTGGCCCAGCTTCTGCCGGAGCCCCAGCCCACGGCTGCAGATTCCCAGGATCCCGGGGCCGACTGACCCCCGGCTGCCTACGCTTTGCAACGATCGGTCGACCGTCCCCCATCCCGTCCCACAG
The DNA here is from genome assembly GCA_044337665.1 of Cyanobium sp. Lineage (GTDB taxonomy): Bacteria > Cyanobacteriota > Cyanobacteriia > PCC-6307 > Cyanobiaceae > Cyanobium. The sequence continues at coordinate 8,776 of JBIIND010000010.1, read as the reverse complement.
TCCCAGCAGAGAGCTGGTAACCCGTTGGACAATGCCTTGGTGGTCCCGCTGGAGCAGGTGGGGCTGGTCGATATTCCCCGGGTCGGCGGCAAGAACGCCTCCCTCGGCGAGATGGTGCGTGAGCTGGGATCCGCTGGGGTGCGGGTGCCGGCCGGCTTCGCCACCACCGCTTCCGCCTACCGCCTGCTGCTGGAGCACAACGCCCTGGCGCAGCCCCTGGCGGATCTCCTGGGAAACCTGGACGCGGAGGACCTGTCGGCCCTGCAGCGCGCGGGCCGGACCGCGCGGGAGTGGCTGGGCAAGGCGGAGATCCCCGCGGTCCTGCGGGAGGGGATCAGGGCGGCCTACCGCACCCTGGGTTCGCCGCCGGTGGCGGTGCGCTCCAGCGCCACCGCGGAGGATCTGCCGGAGGCGAGCTTCGCCGGCCAGCAGGAGACGTTCCTCTACATCGAAGGGGAGGATGTCCTGCTGGAGGCCTGTCGTCGCTGTTACGCCTCCCTGTTCACCGATCGGGCGATCTCCTACCGCCAGCTGCACGGCTACAACCACCTCGACGTGGCCCTTTCGATCGGAGTGCAGCGCATGGTGCGTTCCGATCAGGCCAGCTCCGGGGTGATCTTCACCATCGACACCGAGTCGGGCTTCCGCAACGCCGTGTTGCTCACCGCCGCCTGGGGGCTGGGGGAGACGGTGGTGCAGGGGGCGGTCAACCCGGACGAATGGCTGGTGTTCAAGCCCACCCTGGAGCAGGGGTTTGAACCGATCCTCAGCCGGCGGCTGGGCAGCAAGGCGATCCGCATGGTGCGTGGCGCCCCCGGCTGCGGCGAGGACGGTCGGCCGGTGCGGATCGAGGAGGTGCCGCAGGAGGCGCGGGACCGCTTCGCCCTCCGCGACGAGGAGGTGCTGACGCTGGCCCGCTGGGCCTGCCGCATCGAGGCCCACTACTCCGCCCTGCGCGGCGTGCCCACGCCGATGGACATCGAGTGGGGGAAGGACGGGGAGGACGGGGAGCTCTTCATCCTCCAGGCCCGGCCCGAAACGGTGGAGTCGCGGCGCAGCACCGCCGTGCTGCGCAGCTGGCAACTGGAGCCCCATGGGCAGCAGCCGATCGTAAGCGGCCAGGCGATCGGCGCCTCGGTGAGCAGCGGTGTGGTGCGGGTGATCCGCGACCCCTCCGAGATCGATCGCTTCCGCAGCGGCGATCTGCTCGTCACCGAACGCACCGACCCCGACTGGGAGCCGATCCTGCGCCGGGCCAGCGGGGTGGTGACCGACCAGGGCGGGCGCACCTGCCATGCGGCGATCATCGCCCGGGAGATGGGGATCACCGCGATCGTGGGCACGGGTGATGGCAGCCGCCGCATCGCCGATGGTCAGACGGTGACGATCAGCTGCTGCGAGGGGGATGTGGGTCACGTCTACCCCGGCGCCCTGCCGTTCCACCTGGAGGAGCGCGACCTGGGGGAACTGCCCCCGACCCGCACCCGCATCATGATCAACGTGGGCAACCCCCAGGAGGCCTTCCAGCAGGCGGCGATCCCCTGTGATGGGGTGGGTCTGGCCCGGCTCGAATTCATCATCGCCAATCACATCCGTGTTCACCCCCTGGCGCTGCTGGAACCGGAGCGGGTGCACGATCCGCTCGAGCGGGAGGCGATCGCGGCCCTGATCCGCGGCTACGACGAACCCGCGGCGTACTACGTGGATCTGCTGGCCCAGGGCATGGCCCGCATCGCCGCGGCCTTCCACCCCCGACCGGTGATCCTGCGCTTCTCGGATTTCAAGAGCAACGAGTACGCGCGCCTGCTCGGCGGAGCCGCCTTTGAGCCGAAGGAGGAGAACCCGATGCTGGGCTGGCGGGGGGCGTCCCGCTACTGCTCCCCCTCCTTCCGCGAGGCTTTCGCCCTGGAATGCCGCGCCTTGCGCCGGGTGCGGGAGGGGATGGGGCTGACCAACGTGATTCCGATGGTGCCTTTCTGCCGCACCCCGGAGGAGGGGGACCGGGTGCTGGCGGAGATGGGGCGCCACGGCTTGCGGCGGGGGGAGAAGGGGCTGCAGGTGTACGTGATGTGCGAACTTCCCAGCAATGTGGTGGGGGCGGCGGCCTTCGCCGAGCGCTTCGACGGCTTCTCGATCGGCTCCAACGATCTCACCCAGCTCACCCTCGGTCTGGATCGGGATTCGGCCCTGGTGGCGGAGCTGTTCGACGAGCGCCACGAGACCGTGAAGGCGATGATCCGCATGGCGATCCATACGGCCAAGGCCTGCGGGCGCCGCATCGGCATCTGCGGCCAGGCCCCAAGCGATTACCCCGAATTCGCCCGCTTCCTGGTGGCCGAGGGGATCGATTCGATCAGTCTCAACCCCGATGCCGTGGTGGCGACGCGCCTTGCGATCGCCGAACTGGAGCGGGAGCTCGGCGCCGCCCCAAGCAGCGGCGGCTGACGCTGCCACGATGGGGGAGTTCCTCCCCTCCGCTTGTGCTGCGTCTCAGCGAACTGAAGCTGCCGCTGGATCACAGCGAGGAGGACCTTCTCGGCGCCATTGCCCACCGCCTGCGCCTGCCGACTTCGGCGGTGCGGGCCTATCGCCTGGTGAAGCGCAGCGTCGATGCCCGCCGCCGCGGGGCGATCCGCCTGGTCTACAGCCTCGATCTGGATCTTGACCTCGATGCCCAGGCCCGCAGGCGCCTGCTGCGCCGTTTCGCCGACGACCCCCACCTGCGGCCGGTGCCGGATGAGCGCTACCGGCCAGTGGCGCGGGTGGGGGAGCGGCCGCCAGCGCTGCGGCCCGTGGTGGTCGGAGCCGGCCCGTGCGGGTACTTCGCCGCTCTGCTGCTCGCTGAGATGGGGTTGCGACCGTTGCTGCTGGAGCGCGGGCTGCCCGTGCGCGAGCGCAGCGCCGCCACCTTCGGCTTCTGGCGGGGTCGGCGGGATTTTGATCCTGAGGCCAATGCCCAGTTCGGGGAGGGGGGCGCCGGCACCTTCTCCGACGGCAAGCTCTACAGCCAGGTCAGCGAGCCGGCGGGCCTGGTGCGCAAGGTGCTGGAGGAGCTGGTGCGCTGCGGCGCCAACCCGGACATCCTCATCCGCCACCATCCCCACATCGGCACCTTCAAGCTGGCGACGGTGGTGCGGGGCCTGCGGGCGCGCATCGAGGCGCTGGGCGGCGAGATCCGTTTCGGCAGCCGGGTGGATGGGCTGGAGCTGGAACCCCGGAGCCGTCAGCTGCGGGCCCTGATCCTGGCGGACGGGAGCCGGCTTCCGGCGGAACGCGCGGTGCTGGCGATCGGCCACAGCGCCCGGGATACCTTTGCGATGTTGCATCGCCACGGGCTGGCGATGGAGGCCAAGCCCTTCGCCGTGGGGGTGCGGATCGAACACCCCCAGAACCTGATCGACCGGGCCCGCTGGGGGGAGTCGGCGGGGCATCCGCGCCTTGGAGCCGCCGAGTACAAGCTGGTGCACCATTGCCGCGGTCCGGGGCTGGAGGGTCGGGTGGTCTACAGCTTCTGCATGTGCCCGGGCGGACTGGTGGTGGGGGCCACCTCGGAGCCGGGCTGCGTGGTGACCAACGGCATGAGTCAGCACAGCCGCAACGAACGCAATGCCAACAGCGGCCTGGTGGTGAATGTGGAGATCGGGGATGTGGAGCCCTGGGCGGAAGGTCCGGGGGATCCCCTGGCGGGGGTGGCCTTTCAGCGCCACTGGGAGGGGCTTGCCTTCGCGGCGGCCGGCGCTGACTATCGCGCCCCGGCCCAGTGGCTGGGGGACTTCATGGCGGGTCATCCGAGCGGGGGGGAATCCCCAGGCGAGGCGGTGGCCGGTTCGTACCAGCCGGGGCTGCGGCTGGGGAGCCTGGAGCCCTGTCTCCCCCCTTTCGTGCTGGCGGCGATCCGGGAGGCCCTGCCGGTGTTCGCCCAGCGCCTGGAGGGATTCGGGATGGCGGGAGCGCTGCTGACCGGTGTGGAAACCCGTACCTCTTCGCCCCTGCGGATGCCCCGCGATCCGCAGACGCTGCAAAGCAAAAATACCCCCGGGATTTACCCCGGGGGTGAGGGAGCTGGCTGCGCCGGTGGAATCCTTTCGGCAGCGATCGATGGGATCAAGCTGGCGGAGGCGGTGGGCCTCAGCCTTCTTCGTCCTCTGCACCAAGGGGGACAAGCCGAATCTGCTTGCGACCCAGCTTGATCTCGAATTCGTCGCCCGGCTTGAGGTCGAGCATGGCGGTGTAGGCCTTGCCGACCATCAGGTTGCCGTTGAACTGCACCTTGGTGGCGAAGCTCAGCTTGCGGCCGGCTTTGCCGGCCTTGGGGGTAGCGCCGAAGTCGACACCCTTGGCGTTGAGGAGGGCCTCGTAGAAGGCTGTGAAATTCAGCCGTTCGGTCCCATCCTTCTTGGACGAGACATAGCCACAGGCGCGAACGAGGTCAGACTTGCTGACATCCCCCAACTCCTTGACTTTGGCGAGCAGGTCGGGACCAGTGAGCATGATGCGAGAAAATTGCTTCCACTGCATATTCTCCCATCCCGCGGTCCCATGCAAGTCAAGCGCCATGGCAAATTTCCAGATCTTGGCTGCCGCCAGCCATCGCCATGCTTCGCAACCCAGGACCCTTGCGTTAGCTCATCCCTGATCTGCTGCCATGAGTCTGACGATTCTCTGGTTCCGCCGGGACCTGCGGCTCGATGATCACCCCGCCCTGCACGAGGCCTGTCGACTCGGGCCCGTGCTGCCCCTCTTCGTGCTCGATCCCGCCCTGCTCCATCACCCGGAGACCGGGGTGGCGCGCGTGGCCTTCCTGCTGGACAGCCTGCGGGCTCTCGATGGGGATCTGCGCCGCAGGGGCGGCCGGCTGCTGGTGCGCCATGGGGATCCGGAGGTGCTGCTTCCCGAGATGGCGCGGCGCTGGGGCGCGGCTCGCGTCCTGGCCCACACCGACAGCGAGCGCATCGTCGGCCGCGTGCGGGATGCCCGGGTGGCGGCGGCCCTGCGCGGCCTTGGCGTCCCCCTCCACTGGATCGAGCCGCCGGGGGCCACCGCGGCGCTGCTCCCCTACCCGGCCTGGCGACGGTTCTGGCTGGAGGCGATGGGCGAGCCGCCGCTGCCGGCCCCGACCCGGGTGGAGGTGCCCGACGCCCTGGAGTCCACCCCGGTTCCGGATCTGGCCCGGCTCGGCCTGCGGGACGACGGCAAGCCCCTGCCCCCGGCCGGCACCGCCCCAGCCCTTGCGCTGCTGCACCGTTTCCGCGACGGTCCTGCGGCCCGCACCTACTTCTGGCAGCTCAGCTACCCCAGCGCCCGCGTCACGACCGGCCTGAGCCCTTACCTCAAGTTCGGGGCGATCAGTGCCCGGCGCTGTCTGCACGAACTCAGGCCCCTGGCCGCCGACCCCGACCCCGGACGCCGCCGCAGCCTTCGCCAGTTGGTGAGTCGGCTGCGCTGGGGCGCGGGCATGGCCCAGCGCTTTCGCTATCTCCCCCAGCTCGAGATCCGCCCGCTCTGGAGCTGCCATGACGACCCCGCGGCGGCGGGGCTGGATGGGGAGCAGGAGGAGTTGTACGCCGCCTGGCGGGAGGGCCGCACCGGCTTTCCGATCGTCGACGCCGCCGCCCGTTGCCTGGTGGCGGAGGGCGGTTGGCGCGAGCTGAATTTCCGCAGTCGGGCCATCTCCGCCAGCTTCCTCACCAATCTCTGCGGCATCGATTGGCGCTGGGGAGCCCTCCACTACATGCGGCACCTGATCGACGGTGATTGTCCGATCGACCACTGGCAGTGGGCGATGCAGGCGGGCGCCACCCAGGTGGGCAGCGGCGCCTGGACCCGCATCTACCACCCCGGCCAGGTGGCGGTGGATCGCTGCGATCCCCACGGCCTCTTCATCCGCCGCTGGCTGCCGGAACTGGCCGACCTCACCAACGACCAGCTGGGGGCGCCGCCGCCCCGCGGCGACTACCCGGCCCCGGTGCTCGACTACGCCCTTGCCCGGCGGCGGCGGTTGGAGAGGCTGGAGCGGGAACGTCAGGTCCATCCGGAGGCAGATCCCCTGGCCGGGCTCACGCCCCTGCCGGCCGACCTGCGACCCTTCGCGGCCGAGCGCTTTCCCGAGGCGGTTCTGGCCTGGGCCGCCGCCACCCCCGCGGCCCTGTTTCCCGCCCCCCTGGATCTGGAGAGCCTCGATGGGCCAGCCCGCCTGGCCCTGGCCAGCTGGCTACGCGGCACTGGCCGAACGGCTTCGCCCCGCCATTCCCCGCCGACCGCCTCCGCGCCAGGATCGCGACGGCGGCGCCGGGGGAACGTCGATCCTGGGGTGGTGCAACTGAGCCTCTGGGCGGAGCCGGCCCCCCCTTCGTCCCCCCCCCTTGCGGCTCAGGACTGATCGACGATGCCGCTCCAGTTGACCGCCTTGACCTGATCGCGTCGCCAGGAGTGAAACAGCAGCGGTTCGGCCACGGTGCAGAGCGGGCAGATCGCCACCCGCTCAGCCTCAATGCCCTCCTGGGCGAGCTGGCACACGCTGGCCAGGCGGATGTCGAGTCGGTCGCGGCTGGGGTCGGGGTCGGGCTGGAGGGCACCGCAGGCGATCAGTTCGGAGAGGGCCTCCTCCGGCTGCCGCGGCCGGGGAGCCAGGGCCATCGCCACCTGCAAGCTCACGGGACGCTGCACCTGGTAGCGGCTGCCGCTCACCGCGGGCCCGAGGGCCACCCGCAGATCCTCGCGGCGGCTGCCGGCGGCCTCCATGGCGGCGATCGCCTCCGGCAGAATCCGGCCGGCCACCCCCCGCCAGCCCGCGTGGCAGGCCGCCACCCGGCCGCTGGCTGGATCGGCGATCAGCACGGGCGTGCAGTCCGCGCCACACACCCACAGGCTCTGGGCGCCGGCGTCGCTGTACAGGCCGTCCCCTTCCGGCCAGGGCTCGGCACGGGCCGCACGGGCCGGCAGAACCCGGGCGCTGTGGATCTGCTGGGGGCGGTGGACCGTGATGCCGGCGCTGAGGAAGCCCGCGAGCACCTCAGGCCCGCGGCCCTGCCACTGGCGGGTGAAGAAGCCGTGTTCAAATCCCGCCAGCAGGTCGCATTGGAGGTAATGGCCCCCGTAGGTGCCGATCCAGGTCCAGCCCTGGAGGTTGTTGAACCCGGCGTCCGGACGGTTGAACGGGGGGTCGAGGGCCTCAGCCATCGGGCAGGTCGCGCAGCAGCCAGAACCCCTGCAGGCGGGTGGCCTCCTCGTCGCTCTGAACGGCCAGGAACTGCAGGCCGCCGGCCTGGCGGCGCGCTGCCGCCAGCGCCTCGGCGGCGGCGGCGGCCTCCTCCGCGGGCAGGTCGCTGAGCAGCCATCGGTCCTCCAGGCCAGCCTCCAGCACCAGCTGTCGGCCGCTCACCCCCAGCCGTGCCGGCTCCAGACCCGCGAGCCAGCCGGCGATGGCGAGGGCGCGGCGGCGGCTGAACAGGCGGATGCCAGGGACGGGCACCTCGGGATCCCCCAGGGGGGGCAGGGCCGCCAGGGCGGCGAAGTCGATCGGCCAGGCCGCGGCTTCCGCCAGGGTGGCGGCGCTCAGGGTGGCCCAGCTCCAGCGATCGCCGCGGGCCACCTCCGGCAGCGGCCGGGGCAGGGAGCGCACGGGATCGGGGGGGGGAGCCAGGGGACCCGCCAGATAGCCCGGCTCGGCGGGGTACACCTCGCTCTCCCGCTGGTGGAGCCAGTCGAGCAGGGCGTAACAGCGGCGGCTGGGCACCAGCTCGAGTCCGAGGCCCTCCGCCGCCCGCTGCACCATCGGGCGCATTGAGGCTCGCCAGGTGCGAAGCCGCCGGGGGCGGCCCAGGCCCTGGACCTCCGCCTCGGCAAGGGCGGCCTCCATCGACTCCCGCAGCCAGATCGAGTTCACCGAGGCGGCGGGGCAGGGGCGGACCCAGCGGAATGGTGCCCCGCTGTCGGCGCCGCCCGGGAGGGGAGCGGGGCTGGAGCAGATCAGCAGTTCCCAGCGCTTCTTGCCGTCGGGTTCGAGGATGGGCCGGGAATAGAAATCGAGTTCCCAGTCAGAGGGCTCGCCGGGCGTCTCGGCGGAGGGGCTCGGCGGGGGGCCGGAGGCCGAGGCGGCACTCATCCGGCCGCCTGCTCCTGCGTGCGCAGCAGGGAGCGCGCGCGATTGGCCCGGTCGGTGGCCTCGGTCATCACCGTCTCGCGGGCGACCAGAAGCTCGCCGGGCTGGTTCTCCAGCAGGGCCGTGTTCAGGGCGATCCGGCCCCGGCCCGGGTCGAGATCGGTGATCAGGGCCTTGAGCCGGTCGCCCTGCTGGAAGGCCTCGCGCAGGTCCCGCAGGGCGCCACCGGTGACGCTGGACTGGTGCAGCAGGCCGCTGACGCCGCCGAGATCGACGAAGAAGCCATAGGGCTTGACCGCCACCACCTGGCCCTCCACCAGCTGGCCCACCTCCAGTTCGGCGAACTTTGCCGCCGTCGCCGCCCGCTTCTCCGAGAGCACCAGCTTGCGGGTTTCCCCGTTCACCTCCAGGAAGGCGACCACCAGGGTGCTGCCCACCAGGGCCTCATGGTTCTCGCCCTCGTTCAGCTGGGAACGGGGGATGAAGCCCCGCAGGCCCTCGAGATCGCAGGTGACCCCGCCGCGGTTGAAGCCGTTGATCCGAACGGAAACCACCTTGCCCTCCTTCTCCAGCTGCCGCAGCCTCTCCCAGCTCTGGCGCAGGGCCAGGGCCCGGGCGCTGATGGTCACCATGCCGTCGGCGTTCTGTTCGCGGGTGACGAGCACCTCCACCGGG
>JBIIND010000409.1:0-13208 GCA_044337665.1 Cyanobium sp. | reverse complement strand
CAAGGTGCTCGACCGCTATTCGCTGCCGCTGCTTCTGCGGCTGGAGAGCACGGTGGCTACCAGCGCCTTTATCAGCTACGCCCTCTGGGCAGCAGGCCCAGCGTTGCGCGGGGCACCCACCAGCTGGATGCTGCTCACGGTGCCGTTCGTTCTGGTGGGGATTTTTCGCTACCAGCTGCTTAGTGATCCGGAGGAAGCGGAGCGTCGGCAGCAATGGGCGCCGGAGCGTAGCAGCGAAAAGCCGGAGGAGATCCTGCTGGGGGATCGAGGCATCAAACTCACCCTGGTGGGGTGGTTGATGACGACAGCGGTGATCGGCCTGCTCAGCCGCGCCAGCTGATGGAGCAGGCGGTGGGCAGGAGGGTCGCGGTCTTTGATGTCGATGGCACGTTGCTGCGGGGCGACTGCCTATGGCTCGCTGCTCGCCGCTCGCGTGGTGCGCTGGGTCAGCTGCTGGCGGTGCTCGCCTGCCCGCCCTGGCTGATCGCCTGGCAGCTGCGGCTGGTGAGCACGGGACGGTTCAAGCAGCAGACCATCGCCGCGTTTGGCGTGTGTGAGGCTGTGAACCGGGCCAATGCAGCTGGCCGAGGGGACTGGCTGCTGAATGAACTGCGGGACCAGCTTCGCCCTGAAGCTTTGGTGCGGTTGCGCTGGCACCAGCAGCGTGGCGATCGGGTGCTGCTGTGTTCGGCCTCGCCCCGGCTGCTGCTGCAGCCGTTGGCCGATTGGTTGGGGGTGGAGCTGCTCTGCACCGAGCTGCAGCACCAGCACGGCCAATGGCTCCCCAAGCTGGCCAGCCCCAACTGCAAGGGCCCCGAGAAGGTGCGACGCCTCGAGCAGCACCTGGGCCCACTGGATGGGCTCACGATCGAGGCCTACGGCGACAGCAAGGGCGACCGCGAATTGCTGCAGGCCGCTGCCCTTCCCCACTACCGCAGCTTCCTTCCTGAACCCCAGCCCTATCCCGCTTTCTCGCTGGGGCCGTTGCTGCCGGTGGTGGCCCTGGCGCTGCTTGGCTACGGACTGCTGGGGATCTGGAGCCAAGGGGATCAGTTGGTTCCGTTGCTGCGCAGCCTGTGGCCGCAGATCGGCCTGGGCCTGCTGCTGGTGTTACTGGGCTACGGCATCCGCTACGGCCGCTGGCGGCTGTTGTTGAGAGCTGTCGATCAACGGCCGCCCATCCAGGCCGATGCCCGCATCTGGATGGGCTCCTATGCGTTCACCGCCACCCCAGGCAAATCGGGGGAAGCGGTGCGCTCACTGCTGCTCAAGCAGGAGTGCGAGGTGCCCGTGCCGCCCACATTGATGGCGCTGGTGGTGGAGCGCCTCACCGATGGCACGGCGGTGCTGCTGCTGCTGCTGATCAACCTGCCGCTACTGCTGCGCTGGCAGGTGCCGCTGGCCGCAGTGATCGGCATCGGGCTGTTGGCTGTAGTCGGTGCCTGGCTGGTGCTGCGCAGCCCCTGGGCCAAGGCCCAGCTCAAGGCGAGCGTCAAACGACTGCTGCCCCCCAAGCTGGCCAGTGCCGGCGGCGATGGCCTGGCGGCATTGCGGCAGTTGCTGCGGCCGGGGTTGTTGGTCCAGGCCACCGTGATCGGAGCGCTGGCCTGGAGCCTGGAGGGGGTGAGCCTCTGGCTCCTGCTGAAGGGAATGGGAATCGAGGCCGTTGGAATCGGCGGCGCCACCATTGCCCACACCGCCGCCGGCCTGTTGGGTGCACTGACGCTGCTGCCGGGCGGGCTTGGCAGCACCGAGGCCGGCACGGTGGGACTGCTGGCCCTGCAGGGGGTAGGCGTGGCGGCGGCCACCCCAGCCACGCTGCTGATCCGGCTGATGACGCTCTGGTTCGCCACGGCCCTGGGGGTGTTGTGCATGCTGCTGCCGTCTCGGCGGAAGCCATGAGCAGTCCGCGTATCCCCTGGCTGGGGTTGATCGCGGCGGCTGTGCTGGCTATTGCAGTAGCGGGGGTGCTGCGCCTGCCTGCCGGTGAACAACGAGCTTTGCTCACGGCCTCGTTGGCGTTGCTGGCCTGGCTACCGGTGCTCTATGGGGTGGTGGCCCTGAGTTACGCGGGCCGCTACTGGCGCTGGCGTCTTTTTCTGAGGCGGTTGGGAATTGGGACCGCGAACTGGCAGGATCTGCTCGGCTGGTTCCGGGGCTTTGCCCTCACCGCCACCCCGGCCAAGGTGGGCGAACTGAGCCGGGTGCAGCTGCTGCATGAGCAGCTCGGCTATCCCCGCCTGCCTCTCGTGCATGTGTTCGTGGCCGAGCGCTTTGCCGATGCAGCAGCCGTCGCCCTGTTGCTGCTGATGCTCACGCCGGCCCAGGTGCTCGGCCGGTTGCCGGCGTTAAGCAGCCCCTGGCTGCTGGGCATCGCCTTGATCGTCGGGTGCGCTGCGCTGTTGGCCAGCAGCCCCAGGCACCGCCGATGGTTGGCAGGTCGCTGGCAGCACTTGCGCCACCACCTCCCCAGTGGCGAACTGGCCAGGGCGATGGTGCCTGCCTCCTTGATCTCGGTGCTGGTGTGGGCCAATGAAGCTCTGGTGCTCTGGCTGCTGGTGCGCCTGCTGGCTCCAGCTGCGATCACCATCCCGGCGGCGATGGCCATCTACCTGCTCTCGGGCACAGCCGGGATGGCCTCCTCGCTGCCGGGCGGGATCGGCGTGAATGAGGCAGCCACGGTGCTGCTGCTGGGCCAGCAGGGGGTGCCGGCGGGAATCGCTCTGCCGATTGCCGTGTTGCGGCGGCTGATCACGCTCTGGTCGATGGTGGCGCTGGCCGCTGCAATCGGTGTCGCTCCGTTATCTGCAGGGCCCAACTCAGGCGAGACTCCTAGCCATGGCCGCAGCAGTTCCGATAGCAATCCGTAACGCTTTTGTGCTGGGTAGCACCAGCGAGGTGGCTAAGGCCATCTGCCGCGAGCTGGCTGGGCGGGGCTGCCAGCGCTTCCATCTGGTGGCGCGCAACGGACAAGCCAACCAGCAGCTGGCCTCTGACCTGCAGCAGCGCTTTGGAGCAGCAGTCAGCACCGAGACCACCGACCTGCTCGCTGATGCAGCCCTGGAACCAGCCCGGCGCCCCGAGGTGGGGGAGTTCGACCTCTACCTGATCACCGCCGGATCACTGGGCGATGCCGAGCTGGCCCGCAGCGATACCGCTGAAGCTCTCCGGATCACCGCGGCCAACTTCTCCGGCCTGCTCCCCTGGCTCACCGCCATCGCCACTCCCGTGCGGCTGGCGCGGCCAGGTCGCCTGTGGGTGTTCAGTTCGGTGGCGGCCGATCGCGGCCGGCCGTCGAACTACCACTACGGCGCTGCCAAGGCCGCGCTCACGGCCTTTTGCGAGGGCTTGCTGTTGCGTTGCCATGGCAAGCCGTTTGCCGTGCGGATCATCAAGGCCGGGTTCATGGCCACACCGATGACGGTGGGTAAGGCACCACCAGCGCTGTGCGCCAGCCCTGAATCGGTGGCGCAGGACCTACTGCGCCGGCCGAACCGGCGCGGCATCGAATACCTGCCCTGGTGGTGGTCGCCTTTGATGCGGCTGATCCGCCTGCTGCCTGCTTCCATCGCCTCCGAGCTCTGAGCCCTGTGACCATTCCCCTCCCTGCAGGCCTCACGGCCGAAACGAAAACCCTGAGCGGCTGGGGCCGCACCAACCCGGTGAGCGCCCAGGTGGTGCAGCCCAGCTCAGTGGAGCAGCTGCAGGAGCTGGTGCGTGGCGCCCCACCCCGCTCCTTGATCGCTCGAGGCCTTGGCCGCTCCTACGGCGATGCGGCCCAACTGAAAGACGGCACTGTGATCGAGCTGCCGGCCTTTGATCGCATCGCGCTAGATCCCGCCAGCGGCACGGTGACGGCCGGAGCCGGGGTGAGCCTGGATCAGATCCTGCGGGTGATCGTGCCGGCGGGCTTCTTCCTGCCCGTCACTCCCGGCACCCGCAACGTCACGGTGGGCGGCGCGATTGCGGCTGATGTGCACGGCAAGAACCACCACGTGGACGGCAGCTTTGGAAACCACGTGCAGCGGCTGCTGCTGGTGGATGGCAGCGGCATCCTGCGCGAGCTCACGCCCAGCGGCCGGGACAGCTTTGACGAGGCGGAGTTCTTCTGGGCCACCGTTGGTGGGATGGGGCTGACCGGCGTGATCGTGGAGGCCACGTTCTCGCTGATCCCGATCTCCAGCTCGCTGATCAGTGTCGACACCACCCGCTACCGGGACCTGGAGTCGCTGATGGCGGCGATGGTGGAAGCAGATAGCCGTTATCGGTACAGCGTGGCCTGGGTCGACAGCCTGGATCCCAAAGGACGCGGGGTGCTCACCTGCGGCGACCATGCCCCTGCAGAAGCACTCCCCAAGAGCCAGCAATCGGACCCGCTCTACTACGACCCGAAGGCCCTGGCCTCAGCCCCGCCGTTCTTGCCGGGAGGGCTGCTGAACAAGTTCACGGTGAGGGCGTTCAACGAGGCCTGGTACCGCAAGGCACCCAAGCATCGGGTGGGAGAGCTGCAGGCGATTGCGCCGTTTTTCCATCCCCTGGATGGGGTGCAGGACTGGAACCGGATCTATGGCCCGGCTGGCTTCCTGCAGTACCAGTTCGCCGTGCCGAATGAGGCGGCCCACTTGGTACAGCGCACGCTGGAGGCACTGCGGCAGGTAGGGGCACCGAGTTTCCTCACGGTGCTGAAGCGGTTTGGCCCCAGTAATCCAGCACCGCTGTCATTCCCGATTCCGGGTTGGACATTGGCGGCTGATGTTCCGGCTGCGGTGCCGGGGCTGCTGGAGGTGCTGAATCAGATCGATGAGGAGGTGGCAGCGGCTGGGGGGCGACTGTACTTGGCTAAGGATTCAAGACAGTCCGCCGGGATGATGAAAAATAGCTATGTCAGACTTTACGACTGGGAGCAAAGCGTTGCGCTGATTAACCAAACTCCAAAAACTTTTTCCGATATAGCAGAAAGGCTTTTTAATGTGCCAATGGCATGATTACAGCCACTGTCGATGCGTTATATGCGTGAATCTGCTAGCTTGCAAACTGCGACAGCAGTCGCATCTATAGCTCTTGAATCAGAGGCAGCGCCGACTGATTTCATAAGATCAAGTTCAGCCCTTTAAAACGCTACGGTAATACGATTGCCTTTCTATCCCGGTCTCTGCATTGGCGTCATCAACATGAGCTGGCAGCATTGGAGTCGCCTATTAATTCAGATCAGAATCTAGCCCAGTTGCATCCGCGCTCATTTCGGGTATAGTCAACTAGTCAATGGAATACCGACAAAATGGCTAATGCTTTGCGGCTACGCCTAGCGGCCAACAAAAAGATATTTGTTTCCATTATCCTTCTAGCAAGTTTCACAGCAGCTGTAACTTTCGGCGCCATACCAATACGCTATCCGGAGCTAGGCCTAGACGAATCTTGGCAGCAGGCCTTAGTTGATGCAACTGATACAGGGAGAATTTTTGGAGATAGCTTTGTTTTTACCTATGGCCCCTTTCATCAAGCTGTTACCAGCCAAGCATCAGAACATCTATCTGCGCTCTTGACGTCAAGAGCTCTATTCGCATTGACTTGGTTTGGCATAACTGCGCTTATCGGGTTCAATAACGGCCTGCCTTCTGCTATAGCAATAGCTATTTCGGCTGCCCTTTTAGGTGTATGGCATGCCGGTCCGCCAGGCGATGCAAAGTTTTACTTGTTTTCTTTGATTGCGATTATTGCATCGCAATCGACTTGGTCAATCAGCCATGAGAGGGTCCCTATCTGGCGAAAAAGTACCCTTTCTATTATGCTTGCAATTGGAGTATTGCTGTCAACGCTAGTAAAGCTCAGCTTTCTTGGAGCCGCTGTCCCAGCAATGTTGTCAATTTATGGCTTTCAGATCTTATGTCTCTTCAGAAGTCCAACCAAAAAGGCGATCTTCTCATTACTTGTATCTTTAGCAACACCAATCTTGCTTCTGTATTCATTATGGGGGCTTTTTGTAAGCTGGTCCCCAAGCTCCATCATCTCGTATTACACAGGGCTAAATCTTGACATTGTAACAGGGTACACCGATGCAATGTCCTACAACGTCTCTATTCTGTCACTCGTTTTAGCCTTATTATATTGGACTTCGATTCTCGTTAATCTGGCTTTTTATGGGCTTTTATTTATGAAGGCAGATTATCCAGAGGGTAGTCTGCATAATTATTTTAAGCCTGGCTCTATTTTAGCAGCTACTTCGTTAATACTTCTGTCTTGGGTTTCCTTCAAGGCTGCATACGTGAGGGACGATGGCTTGCACGTTGTTCTTGCCGGCATGTTTATAATTTCATTCACTATTTTGCTTTCAGGATTTAAGTGGGATCAGCTATGCAAGATCTTCAGCAATCAAGACAAGGTACTTTTATTTATCGCGAGTTTTCCTTTGGTATGCATTAGTTTAATCATCACCGTACTTGCGGGTGGATACAGGCCGCCAAGCCTGATTTCTACTATGGCTAAAGGCCTCTTAGATTCCACGTCAATGATTACGGGCAGTGGTCGTGAAACGATTGCCAAGAATCGAAGAGACAAGCTTAAAGAAATTCAAGTAAACTCCGAAAACTACCTGATCTCGCCTGGAAGCAGCGCAGATATAATACCATGGGATATTACCAATTTGCTTGCAAATCAGCTGGTCTACAAACCCAGACCAATCCCTCAGAGCTATAGCGCTTATACAGAGTCTTTGCAAAAAGTCAACAAAGACTTCTTTCTGTCTTCTCCTGATCGCCCTGAATTTGTGATCATTGAAGCCAAAGACATCGATGGCAGGCTGCCAATTAGCCTAGATTCAGCATCGCTGGCAGCAATAAAGGACCATTACTCATTCAGCCACAGGGGTAGTCAGGATAGCCTTGTATTTAAACTTGGCAACAGCAAAAAAACAAACCCTACTCTTAATAATGAATCCACTTGCAGACTTAATGGCCAAGCCCTTTCGTGGAGACCATCGGGAAGATTAAAGTGGTATTCTGATGATGTTAATATCCCCAAGAATCGAATCGGATATATTACTTTGACAACTGACCTTAAGAGTTCACTTTCCAGATCGCTACTCTCGGCCGCATACAGACCCTTCCCTGTAATGATTGAATATCTTGATGCGCAGCAGAATGTGGTTGAGCAGTTTCGATTTATACCTAAGGCTGGAAAGCAAATCGTTGCTTATCCGATAATACGTGACAACAGCGACCTATTTGATTTTCTGACCTCTAATGAAGCGGTAAATGCCACCGCCTCTCCGGAAATACGCTCATTCAGGCTCAGCACAAGAAGCCTGGGGATTCCATTTAAAGCATCAAAATATTCTCTCGAGTTCTCATGCTGACTGCATTTTCTGATCAACCTGCCGTTCCACCTTTCTCTCCGAAAACCCGACGCTGCAACATTGAGTCATTCTGCGCCCACGTCCAGTGGGCTGCTGCCATCTCGTGTGACCATCGCCGCAAGTTTGCCCTTTAGACCAAGAACTCCAGCCCCTCCGCAAGTTCCAGGATCTCCTCAGGGCTGCTGTAGTCATTCAGATGGGCCTTCTGCTTAGGATCATTGGCCACAGCACGGCAGAAGGCCATAAACACATCCTGCTCCTCACCCCCCACCTGATGCTGGTGTTGGTGAGAGGAAGCCGAATTCTTTGGTCTGAGCCACAAGATTGGATTGGCTGTGGCAGATGCAATAAGCACGCACAGCCACATCCCCCCCCTAGTCGGCTGAGGCCACGTCAGATGTCAAGCAGGTTGCTTGACAGCCTTCAACCAGATTGACATCGGGCAAGGGCAAGCCAAACTGCATCTCCGGCCGGCGTCAAGTGACACTGAAAAGTTGCACCCGTTGCCTTGTTCTCATTACTCAGGCTCACTGGGCGGCAAAGACCAGGGTGGAGAGCGGCCACCAGCCGCTGCCGCCCTCGTCGTAGGCCAACTCCAGCATCGGATCGGTGTCGCTGCTGGCGGCCGCCAGGTTCAGCACAGTGGCGCCGGTCTCCGGGCTGATCAGGTCGCGCCAGCAGCGCGAGCCGATCGCCGGCAGGGGTGTCGTGGTGTCAGGCATGGATCAGGGGCTCACAATCACCCGGTTGGCAGAGCCGCTGTTGCTCACAGCCACGAACTGACTGCGTTGCGGCGACCAGCAGATCGAGCGCCAGCCGCTATCGGCGGGTGAGCTGCGCACGGTCCAGGTGATGCCATCGGGGCTGGTCATGATCCGGTTGCCAGTGCCGCTGCTGGCGACAGCCACAAGCAGCTCCCGCTCGGACGACCAGCAGAGCGAGGTCCAGGCGTTGTCGGCCGCCGAGACCCTGTTCGTCCAACTGATGCCATCGGTGGAGGTCATCACCCGGTTGCCCCGGCCGCTGCTGCTCACCGCCATCAGTAAACACAGCTCCGCTGCCCAGTAAGTGGCCACCCACCCCACACCTGGCGACGCAGGCTGCTTCCAGGGTCAGCGCTAATAAACTAGCTTG
The DNA here is from genome assembly GCA_044337665.1 of Cyanobium sp. Lineage (GTDB taxonomy): Bacteria > Cyanobacteriota > Cyanobacteriia > PCC-6307 > Cyanobiaceae > Cyanobium. The sequence goes on along the minus strand of JBIIND010000409.1, from coordinate 4,723 downwards.
TAAACCAGCTAGATTGACAGCCTGCCTGTGATATGGGGGTTTGCGCATGGAGAGTTCCATCGGTGCCTTTGAGGCCAAGGCCCAGCTCTCGCGGCTGCTGCGTGCCGTGGAACGAGGCGAGCACTTCACGATCACCGTGCGCGGGCGGCCCGTTGCCGATCTCGTGCCCCATCGGCCCAGCACCAGCCAGACCCTTGCGGAGGCCATCGGCGCTTTGCAGGCCTTCCCGCGTATCCGTGGCCTCAGCGATGCCGATGTGGCCAGCTTCGTGGCGGAGGGTCGGCGTTGACTGTGGTGATCGATGCGTCGATGGCACTGGCCTGGGTGTTTGAGCGGGAGCAGGCCGGGGATTCAGCTCTCGCCGGTCGGCTCCTGGAGGCCTGCGGTGAGCAGGCCTTGTGGGTACCGGGCCTGTGGCACCTGGAGTTGGCTAACGCCCTGCTGGTGGCCGAGCGCCGGGGCGTGATCGCTGCAGACGCGAGCGATCTGTTCCTCGATCGGCTCCGCAGCCTACCGATCAGAACCGACGCCGACGGCGCGCAGGAGCGCCAGCTGAGGGTGTTCGCTCTGGCGCGCATCCATGGCCTGTCCAGCTATGACGCGGCCTACCTGGAACTTGCTCAGCGACTCGGGGCCACCGTGGCCAGTTTCGATCGCCGGCTCAAGCATGCCGCTGCAGACCTCTCGCTTGCGCTCTATCGCTAGCCGAGCAGGCTGCGCCATTCCGCCACCACATAGGGCGGCACCGGCAGCTCCACGAACACGCCCGGCAGCTGCAGGCGCAGGGGGCGGTTCTTGCGCAGGTCGGCCAGCAGGGGGGCCAGGTTGAACTCGGCGGCGGCGGCGCGGCCATCGCCTGCCAATTTGGGGTTGGCCAGGGTGATGTCGTCGAGCTGCCACTGCAGCCGGCCGCTCTGCACCAGCAGGGGCGTGGGGTGATCCAGCCGCACCTTGCCCGGGTAGCCCACGATCCGCAGGGTGAGCGGGCCGCCTGGCGGGCCCTCGCGATAGGCCACCAGCTGCCAGCTCTGGTAGTCGAGATCGCGCAGGCTCTCCAGGCTGCGCAGCACCGGCGTGCCGGTTTCATCCGGGTGGTTGTGCAGCAGGGCCTGGGCGGCCGGTGGCTGGGTCAGGCCCACCAGCAGCCCGGTGAACAGGCTCAGCAGCGTTCCCAGGAACAGCGCCCGCAACTCCCTGCTCATGGCTGTCGCTCGGCTCCCGGAATCGGCTGCCAGCCGGTGTGGGTGGCCCACAGGGCCCAGATCGCCATCGCCCGCAGGTAGTGGCAGGCGCGGAAGGTGTTCACCGCCGTGATCGCCTCGGGGGTACGAAACTGCAGGCCGCCGCCATACACCTGCTCCACCACGGCGCCGGTGATCGCCAGGGCGGTGTCCGTTTCGCCCATCAAGCGGTAGTAGGCGGCCAGGCCGAAGTTGATGCCGGTCCACACCTCCAGGGGGTGGGTGCCGTTGGGATCGAGGGGGGTGCCATCGCGGCGCAGGCCGTTGGCCACCCCCAGTTTCCCGCCCTCGAAGCCCTCGAAGCAGGCCTCCCGCACGGCGCGCAGGGAGCTGCGGGCCCGCTCGTCGGCCACCACGGCGGGCAGGCCCAGCAGGCGGGCGTAGAAGTCGCCGCAGAGCTGGTCGGCCATCACCACCGGCGTGCCGCTCTCGGCATCGATGTTGTAGTACTCGCCATTCCAGAGCAGCCGGTCGAAGTTGGCCCGGCTCTGCTCCAGCCAGCCGCTGAACTGCCGCTGCTCGCCGCTGGTGTCCAGCCCCAGCTCCAGCTGCAGCCGCTGGCCCATGGCCAGGGCCGCCTCCAGGGCGGCGATCCAGAGGGCGCCGCAGTAGGCGCTCACCCCCTGCAGCGGCCAGTCGTCGAAGGTCTGGTCCGGTGCGCCGCCGTTGTCCGGCAGGCCGTCGTTGTTGGCGTCGAAGGTCTTGAGGTAGCGCAGGGCCTGCACCGCCGCCGGCCAGCAGTCGGCCAGGAAGCGCAGGTCCTCGCCGCTGGGGGCCAGCCGGAAGGTGCGCCACACCTGCAACACGAAGTCGCTGGCCAGGTCCTTCCAGAGGTTGCAGTCCTGGTAGGCGGTGTAGTTGCTGGCATCCCAGGGGCGCTCGTTGGGGGCGCCCAGGTCGTGGGGGGTGGCGCCGGCCACCTTGCGCGCCGCCTCCACCCGGCCCTTGCCCTGGGTGAAATACCAGCCGATCGGCCGCGGCGTGGGATCGGCCGCCGGGATGGCCCGGGCGAAGCTGCGCAGCACGCTCTTGTCGAGCTCCGGCCACAGCTGCAGCAGGGCGAACGACCCGTAGAGGCGCACGTCCAGGCTCTCGTACCAAGCGTAGTCGAGGCACTCCAGCACCCCGAAGCGGCCCGCCGGATCCTCCGGGCTGGCGGCGCTCCAGAGGCTGCCGCCACTGGCCAGGTCGTAGAGCTCATTGAACAGGGCCATGCGCAGGGGCTCCGGCAGGTCGGCGCGCTCCAGCACCGGCCGCTGCCAGGCCTCGATCGCCGTGTGCCAGTCGCGCCAGTCGCGCAGGGCCTCGGCGGCGATGGCGGCGGCGGCGTTGCCCTCAGCGCCGTAAAAGTCGGTGTAGCGGCGCAGGCAGCGAGTGCCGGTGGCGAAGGCCGTGACCGGCAGGTCCCAGCTGATCACCACGGGGATCTCGATGCTCTCGCCCGGCTCCAGCCGGCAGCGCACGGCCAGGGCGGCGCTGGCCGGGTCGTTGCTGCCGCTGGCGCGGTCGTTGTTGCTCTCCGGGATGGAGCCATCGGCGGCGAAGGGCTGCCACAGCTCGGCGCCATCGCCGGCCGGGTTCCAGCGGCTGCAGCACTGGATCGTGAGGCCAGGGTGGCGTTCCTCCAGGCCGGCGTCGGTGGCGATGCACCATTGGCCCTGGCCCTCGGCGAGCGGCGTGCTGCGCTCCCCCTCCAGCAGCACGCCCTTGAGCGGGCCCTGCTCCACCCAGCGGTTGCGCTGGCCTCGGCTGCGGCCGATCGCCGGCATGTAGTTGTGCTCGGGACTGCCGTCGTCGCGGAAGGTGACCGCTGCCGAGGGATCGGTGTTGGTGAACCAGCCGAGCGTGTTGCGCCAGCTCAGCAGCAGCGACAGATCCAGGGCCTTGCGGCCGGGGTTGTGCAGGGTCCACACGAACACCGCCAGCGGGTAGCTGCTGCGCTGGTAGTCGCCCGGCAGCAGCGGACTGAAGGCCGTGCAGCCCACCTGCGCGGCAAACACCCCCTCGTAGCTGCTCCAGCTCAGCGGGTAGCGGGCGGCGTAGCTGCCGGTGCGGCGCTCGGGGGTGCTGGCGGGGTACCAGTCCCAGGCCGGCAGGGGTTCGCCCGCCTCGGGCCGGGAGGCATCCACCTCGGGCTTCACCGCCAGGGCGTGGGCGCGGCGCTGCTCGCCGTCGCTCTCGAACAGGGCGAACTGGCAGTCGGGCAGGGTGCCGAACCAGTGCTCGCCGCCGTCCAGGTGCCAGAGGTTGAAGGAGCCGTCGGGCGCGCGGCCGATGCAGCCCGCCCCGAAGCCCCCCAGGGGCATGCCGTGGTTGGGGCCGTCGTCGAGGTTGCTGGCGTAGCGCACCGTGTAGGGCCGCTCCCAGACCTGGCCGAAGGGGCGGCTCCAGCTGGCCGGCGGCGCCTCGGCCCGTCCTGAACCCCGCGACCGCAGCATCGACTGGAGGGCGGAGAGGCCGAAACGCGCCATGGGGCAGACAACAGTGAGCCCAGCTTGTCAGAGCTGTTCCTAATCTCGAACCATCGCGTCGAGGCCGGGCCATGGCGAGCGTGCAGCAGATTCGCCAGCGGCTGTGCGGCCAACGGATCGAGGCCTTGCGCAGCAGCATTGAGCCCCTGCTCGCCGGACGGGCTGGAGCCGAGGTGTGGCTGTTCGGCTCCCTGGCCCGTGGCGACTGGGATGCCCGTTCGGATGTGGATCTGCTGGCGGTGGCGCCGCAGCAGAGCAGCGCAGACCAGCTGGCAGAGGAGCTGCTGGGAGCCGGCCTGGCCGACGATGTGATCGCCATCAGCCAGGGCCGCTGGTTGGAGCGCCGGCAGGGCGATGATCCCTGGTGGCGCGGCATCGGCCGCGATGCGATCCGCTTGCAACCCATCCCGATGCCATGACAGGCCGTCTGCACGCCTGGCTGCGTCAGGCCCACAGCGACCTCGCCATGGCTGTTTATGCCAGCGAGGGAGGATTCCACGCCCAGGCCTGCTACTCCTGCTCCCAGGCCGCCGAGAAGTCCCTCAAGGCCCTGTTGCTGGCTCTCGATCAGGAGCCTGAACGAACCCACTCGATCGAGCGATTGCTCGGCGCCCTGGATTCGCTTGGCATCGACACGGCCCCGTTGCGCCAGCTGCCGCTGAAACCGCTGCAGAGGATGACCACCGCCAGCCGCTACCCGGATGGCGATGAGGCGCCTGTGGATCTGTTCGACGAACGGGATGCAGCCCTGGCACTGGAGGTGGCGCAAGCCCTGGTGGGTTTCGCCGACCAGCAGCTCGGGGGGCTGGTTCAGGCGGAATCCTCCTGAAACCCCTGCCCGATCTTGCGCGTCGCTCCGCCGCCCACCTCCTGGTCGATCAGGGCGTCGAGGGTCACGGCCGAGCGCACCAGGGCCTGGTAGCGCTGCACCACCCGGCGGTTGCGCTCGATCCAGATGCCCGGGTCGCCGGGGGGCAGCGCGCTGGTGTCGCCGTCGAGCAGCTCCAGATC